>DAOVUC010000091.1 GCA_030632765.1 Candidatus Dadabacteria bacterium | reverse complement strand
TAGTATTGGATGCCCACACGGATGAAGTAGGTTTTATGGTCAATCATATAGATAGTAGAGGGTTCGTGCGGGTTACCTCGCTTGGCGGAATGGATCCACGGGTATTTTATGGACAGAGACTAATTATCTACGGCAAAAAGCCGCTTGTTGGAATGGTAGGCGCCATACCGCCCCATATAAGTAAGAGCAGTAACAATAAAGAGGTTCCCGAGATTGAGGATTGTGTTGTCGATTTGGGCCTTTGTGCGGATAAAGTACAGAAACTTGTAAGTGTTGGTGACGTTGTTTCCTTTTATCCCCCCTTTGAAGAGACGGAGGACGCTATTATCTCAAAGGCAATTGATGACAGAGTGGGATTATTCGTTATGTTAGAAGCTCTAAGGAAGAAACCTAAACTAGGTTGCGATCTATATCTCACTGCAACTGTTCAGGAGGAAGTTGGGCTTAGGGGAGCTCGAGTAATCGTTCCGGTTGTTGAGCCTGATTTTGTAATTGCGCTTGAGGGTACCGTTGCAATGGATCTTCCGGGGATTGCGGAGTATAAGACGCTTGCCAATGTAGAGAAGGGACCTGAGATTAGGCTTTCAGACAGGTTCTTAGTAGCCCACAGGCCCTTTAGCTACTTTTTAATGGATATTGCTAAGAAAAAGAAAATACCTTATCAAATAACGGTTAAGAAAGCAGGAAGTACAAACGCAACGGCTATGCAGGTTACGGGAGAAGGAAGTCGCGCGGCTGTTGTATCTGTTCCTACACGCTATCTTCATAGTCCTAGTTGTCTTGCTTATAAATCTGATATTGAAGAGACTATAAAACTTGTTTACCATATTATAGAGGGTATTAAAGATTTTAAGATGAAATAGGCTTCTACTTTTGTTAAGCTTGTAATATGCTAAATAAAGCACGCCAACTCATATTTATCCTTGTAGCGTTAATTACTACTTTATTACTACCTGGTTCCACTTATTCGGAAGAAATCGCTAATATAAGTAAATTGCAAATCGAGAAAGCTCCTACATTGGAAGACGCCAGGGAAGTATTGTCAACCTACCATAAGGACGGGATGAATATAGACCGATCTATGGAGATCACAAATAAGATATTAGAGAAAGACCCCGATAACGTCGAGGCTTTGATCTTTCTCTCACGCGTCTGGCTTACTTACGGATACGTGAGAGAACGCACTAAAGAGGGTAAGATAAGGTCTTTCGAGACGGGAAAGGATATAGCGGAGCGCACTATTGAGATCGCCCCCGCCAATCCGGACGCGCATTTCTTTTATGTCGCAAATCTTGCATTAGTTGGAGAGGCAAAAGGGATATTCCCCTCGCTCTTTATGCTTCCCAAGGTGAGAAGAGAGCTAGATCAGATACTGGAGCTAGATCCGAACCACGCATACGGTTTGGCAATGAACGGAGCATTGTACTATCATCTGCCTGGAATCCTGGGCGGGGATATGGAGATATCTGAAATCTATATGAGGAGAGCGCTCAGTGTAAATCCTCATATGTCTTCCGCTAAGCTTTATCTTGCTATGAACCTAAGGAAGCAAAAAAGATACGACGAGGCAATTGAAGTTTTACTTGAGCTAGTGAATGATAGAGAGCCTTCTTTTTATCCCGATTGGTATTTGAATAGAAGGTATGCAATCGTTCTTATCTCTAAAATCAGAGAGCAGCAGAAATAGCCGGTTTACTTTTTGTCCGTTCCCGATACTATTTGCATGCAGAGGAATAATAAATGTATATAGACGATCTATTAGCTGTTTTTGAAGAAATTGTTGCAAACTATACGGAACTAAACAACGCTGAAGTTCTACATTCATTAAGAAAGAGTATTGAGTCTAAAAAATATGATGTTCAAGATGAAGGTTTAATTGAAGCGATTTTAAGAGAGGATAAAAAAGAACTTATTGAACCTCTTGTTGATAGTCTGCAGGAAAGAACTTCGAAACTTGAGGGCCAGGAATTGGATAAGTTTCTCAGTAGTGATGATATAAAAAAAGAGGCGATAAGTATTTATATCGCCTCTATAGAACATTTGATCAATTATTATTATAATAATGTAATCGGCAAGCACTTCTCAAGCAGTTAACCATACCAATTATTATTTTCTTTTACTCATTGGAACATATTTTAGATTCTTCTCACCAAGATATACCTGCCTTGGGCGGGCAATCCTTCTCTCTGGATCTAAAAGAAGCTCTTTCCACTGAGCAAGCCATCCTGGAGTACGTCCAATTGCGAATAGCACTGTAAACATCTCTGTCGGAATACCCATGCTCTGATAAATCAATCCGGAATAGAAATCAACATTTGGATAGAGTTTACGTTTCACGAAGTAATCGTCTTCAAGCGCGATTCTTTCAAGCTCTAGAGCGATATCCAAGTATGGGTTTTTACCCGTTACCTCAAATACGTCGTGAGCGATGTCTTTGATTATCTTTGCTCTTGGGTCATAGGATTTATAAACCCTGTGTCCAAATCCCATAAGTCTAAATTCGCCGTTTTTGGCTGCTTTGATTGCTTTTGGAATATTATCTTTAGATCCGATCTCTGCTAACATCTGAAGAACACCCTCGTTGGCTCCGCCGTGAAGAGGTCCGTATAAAGCTGCGATACTTGCAGCAGTTGCTGAATATGGATCAGGATGTGAGCTTCCAACATTACGCATAGCGCTTGTGCTGCAGTTCTGTTCATGATCTGCATGCAGGATAAGCAGAACATCAATTGCTTTTTCCATAACAGGGTCGGGCTTATACTTAAGCTCTGTCATTTTATACAGCATGTTAAGGAAATTACCTGAGTAGCTTAAGTCATTATCAGGATATGCATAAGGCATACCGAGTGAGTGCCTATAAGCGAAAGCTGCAAGAGTCGGCATCTTGGCTATTAGTCTGTGAATCTGAATTTTTCTTGTTTCTTCATCAAAAATATCTTTTGATTCCGGATAAAATGTTGATAAAGCAGCAACGGTACCCATCAGCATTCCCATAGGATGAGCGTCATATCTGAAACCGTCCATGAACTTCTTGATGTTCTCATGGAGCATCGTGTGGTTCATAATGTTAGCTTCGAAAGTATTAAACTCTTTCTTATTGGGCAGCTTTCCGTTTAGCAACAAATATGAAACCTCAAGAAAGTTGCTTTTTTTGGCAAGAACATCTATGGGATAACCGCGGTACATTAGCTCTCCCTTGTCACCATCAATGAAAGTAACCCTGCTAGTACAAGAAGCGGTATTGCTATAAGCCGGATCATAGCTCATCATACCAAAGTCGTCTTTCTTGACCTTGATTTGTCTGAGATCCATTGCTCTGATTGTGTCATTTTCTATAGGGAGATCATACGACTTCCCTGTCCTATTATCCGTTATACTTAAGGTGTTATTAACCTTAGACTTAGCCACGATATTTCCTCCTTCTTACAGTTAAATTCCTGCAAATTATTTTTTAATTTGCTCGATTTTTAAATTTTATTGCTAGGATTAAGGTTCGAAAAAACCCCAATTAGAAATTCCGAACCACAAAACTTTACCCAAACTCTCGATATTTTCAAATTTTTGAGAAAATAATTTTATGTCTTTTTTTATTCCTTGTAATTTGAACGCTCAATTCTATAACGGTGAAAACCTTTCACTATATAAGTTTGATAGGAGCTGGCGTGAAGCTTCCGATAAAAATCAGAAGTGATATTAGTCCCAGGATTTTTCTCTTCATGTCAAGGTCGGTTTCCTCATACATCGTTGGTGGATGTTTGGCACCCATTAATGTAAGCAGCACTGCCCAAAGAATCCACCCCGGCCATCCTTCAATAACTGGGACACTCTGAGTAAACCAATTAAAACCACTTCCTAATAAATCGTTTCCGATCTCTAATAGAATTTTCGTTCCTATGCCGAAGATGATAAGAAGAGCAATCATGACTCGGGATACATAGCGATGATATTTTTTAGAGAATAAGGCATATACGATATGCCCGCCGTCAAGCTGCCCTGAGGGAATTAAATTGAGCGCTGTCACAAATAGCCCTACCCACCCTGCAAATGCTACGGGATGAAGAAATAGATCATATCCTTGTGGGATTGGGCCGTAGAAAATATCTGAGAAAAGACTCATTATTAAAGGCGTTCCTAATACAAGCCCTCCTTCGGCAGCGTGCTCGGACATCTCAACTATGGTCGATAACTTTATCCCTATTATTAATACCGGGACTGTGGCGACTATGCCCGCGAATGGGCCGGCGATTCCTATATCAAAGAGAGCTCTTTTTGTAGATATCGGAGATTTGATTTTTATAAATGCTCCGAATGTCCCAATGGGAGAGATAAATGGAGGGGCAGGAATAAAATACGGCGGTGTAATATCTACGCCATACTTTTTCCCATAATAATAATGTCCCATCTCGTGTGATCCCAATATGAATAAAAGTGCAAAGGAAAACGATAGTGCGCTTATAATGTCTCCGCCAAAAGAAAGCCCTGTAATAAAAGTTGTGGCAACTGTTAGGAGGAATAAGATGATATGGATTTTTGTGAGTTTCATCGGCAGGGTCTAAAAAATACCTAAATACTTATAAAAGAAAAGGCGATCTTAAAATGGAATTAATTACTCTATCTCTATAAGTGCCGGGTCGATGGATTCAAGGGCTTCAACTACGTACCTCTCGATATCGGATTTTTTTCGAATATTTAAAATTTTGTGGCGAACGGTGTCCAGCAAATCCTTGTCTGTCCGTTTGCAGAGATAACGGATAGACGGCACATTTGATGGAGATACACTCAACTGATTATATCCGAGCGACATCAAGCTCAGAGCGCCCGAAGGGGTGCCGGCCATCTCGCCGCAGACTGAAACGTCCATACCCAGATCCTGTGTTTTGGTATATATCTCATTTAATAGCCTTAGCACTGCGGGATGGAACGCTGAATATAAATGCCCAACCATGTTTGAATTTCTATCTACCGCAAGTAGGTATTGGATCAGATCGTTAGTTCCTATTGAGATGAAATCGACCATATCGTTATAATCATCCAGCTGATATATCATGGCCGGGACTTCCATCATTACACCTAGCTCGGGCACATCGCCTGAGGTAAGCCCCGTTTCTTTAGCGAGATTCTCTATGATTTCCTTTGCTGTCTCCACTTCCCATAAATTTGTGATCATAGGTAGCATAATCTTGAATTTAAAGCCCTTTTTAGCAGCTAGAAGAATGGCTTTTATCTGGTCCTTAAATAATTCGAGATATTCCATAGAGAACCTGATCGCTCTTAGTCCAAGCAGTGGGTTCTCTTCTTTGGGGAAATGAAAATATGGGAGGAGCTTGTCCGCGCCTATATCGAGAGTTCTTACTGTAATATAGCCATCAAAATTCTCTGCCAACTTTTTATATATAGATACCTGTTCTCTTACTTTAGGCCATTTCTCATATTGTGCAAAAGCAAATTCTGTTCTGAATAAACCAACGTTCTTTATCCCATAGAGTTTTGCCGCCTGTACATCAATGGGGAATCCTATATTAGCCGTGAGTTTTATACCTAAGCTTTTCTCCCCTGACTCGTCCTTTCCCTCTTTCTCTATCCCCTCTCTTACTTTAATCATCTGGGTATAGGTGATTTTGTATTCTGAAATAAGGCTCTCATCCGGGTTTGAGAATACAAACCCTGTTTTTCCGTCAACTATAAGCCTCTCACCGGGTCTGATTAGGTTGCATATATTATCAATACCAACAACCGCGGGAATACCTATCGACTTGGCGATAATTACGGCATGGGAAGTCTCGCCGCCCTTCTCGAGTACTACGGCAGAGACTTTATTTTTAAATAGCATCGATACAAATGAGGGGCCGATGTCCTTAGCTATAAGAATTGACCCTTCTTCCGGTTCTGCTGTGGGATGATTTCCGTTACTTAGCTTCAGAAGGTCATTTAAAATTCTTTCCCCGATATCACGAAAGTCCTGGGCTTTTTCTCTTAAATATCTGTCGCTCAGACCCTCGAACTGCTGAGCAATATCCTCTATTGCCTCTACAACCGCAAGTTCTGCGGAAATGTTTTTCTGCTCTAATTTTTCAAACATGGAATTGCGAAGGGTTTGACCCTGTATTACTAACAGATGCGCTCTGAATATCTCAATTTCAGCTTTAGATAGCAGAGCTTCTGAGTCCAGGGTTTGAATGAGCTTCTCTATATCATCCTCAACCTCTGAAAGTGCTTTTAAGACTCTTTGTTTTTCAACCGCTGGATCAGAATTTTTGGATTCATCACTACTAATCTGCTGGAAAAGTCCGCGAAACAGGAATACCCTCCCTATAGCGATCCCACTTGAGACGCCTTTCCCCTGATAAGTTCTTGTTTCATGTTTTACAATTGAGGGGGTTCTTAACCTTTCTAATCTGTCAGCTACTTCAAGAAGTCCTGCCAGACGGGAGGCTATAATTTCAAAGAGCATTTCTTCTGCCGGGTTTATCGCTCTTTTCTCTTTAGTTTGTCCTACCAGTACTCCTATGCACTTGTTTTGAAGTATT
The DNA here is from genome assembly GCA_030632765.1 of Candidatus Dadabacteria bacterium. GTDB lineage: Bacteria > Desulfobacterota_D > UBA1144 > Nemesobacterales > UBA2774 > CR02bin9. The sequence goes on along the minus strand of DAOVUC010000091.1, from coordinate 279 downwards.
ATGGGTACACCAATATAGCTCTCATATTCCTCTTCGCTTATCTCCGGGAAGTATTTGTAATGTGAATGCTCAGATGCCGGCATTACGGTGAGCGATCTTGAGGTTTGAAAAACAAGCCCCGTTAATCCCTCATTTGGTTTAAGAGTTATCGTGTCCTTAAGCGGATTTACCGCTAGCCCCTTGGTAGATCTCAGGAATAATTGTTTCTGCTCCTCATCCCATATGTAGACCGATACGACATCAAAATGAAGGGAGCTCGCAATTTTGCTTACAACCTTT
>DAOVUC010000128.1 GCA_030632765.1 Candidatus Dadabacteria bacterium | reverse complement strand
ATCTAGAAACCCCTTTATCTCAAGCCACATTCTCACTTTATTATTTTAGACAATTCTGTTACGATTAATCCAAGTTAAATACAATCTAAGATGGTACTAGGAGGATTCAATTATGAGTAAATACGTGGTCGAATTGATTGGTACATTCTTTCTAGTTTTGACAATTGGTTTGGTAGTTATAGAGCCAGGCGCTGGGGCATTCGCACCATTGGCCATAGGGTCAGTACTCATGGTAATGATATATGCCGGTGGCCATATTTCAGGAGGACATTATAACCCGGCAGTCACGCTTGCGGTATGGATTAGAGGAAGATGTTCGAGTAGCGATGTACCTGGTTATATGATTTCTCAATTCGCGGGAGGAATAATTGCGGCATTTGCAGTGTTTTTGATAAAAGGCGATGTTCTTGTAGAAGCTGCAGTTATAAGCCCAATCCCTTCTTTATTAGCCGAATTCCTATTCACTTTCGCTCTTTGCTTCGTGGTTCTCAATGTAGCCACATCTAAGAACACAAGTGGAAACTCATATTTCGGTTTGGCAATCGGTTTTACTGTGCTTGTTGGCGCCTATGCGGTAGGAAGCATCTCAGGCGGAGCGTTTAATCCGGCTGTAGCCGTAGGAATAATTACTATGGGCCTGATAGATATTTCGAGTATTTGGGTATTCCTAATAGCCAACTTTTTAGGTGGTATAGCGGCTGCTTTAGCGTTCAATGCCATTAATCCTGATGATAAGTAGTATTTAATCTCAGTTTTGCATTATTTCGGGCGGTCTTAATTTCTTCTTTGGTTAAGATCGTCCCGTTAGTTCCTGAGTACATGAGCCTAGCTGTATCTCTGTGAGCATGCCCAAGGCCTAGAAGATGACCTATCTCATGAGCTGTTACACGTTCATGTCGGACACTTGGGAAATCGGTGACAAAAAACATATCATCTCTAACCGCGACGCCATTTACTAGTCCTATACTGCTTGCATAAAAGGCATTAAACTGGGAAAGGTTTGGAGTTTGAAAATCACTATTCATACCTGTAAGAAAAGGCTTGTGGTTGCCGTTTACAAGATCTTTTAAGATCTTGGGCGGCAAAACTATCCGGCCTATGTATTTAACTTCAAATCCAATCCCCGCCTGCGACCATATTTCATTGGCTTTTTGAAAGACCTCTATAAGCTGCTCGTTCGTCCTTGTGCTTGAAAGTGAGCTCTCCTGACCATCCAGTATGTATGCTGATATGGGTAGAGTTATATACGGCGAAATAGGATCATCAACTTTTGTATCTGCCTCAGCTCCAATACAGAACACTGGTAAGAAAAGAAGGGCTATCAAAGTTATAAATAAATATCTAAAACTCATAACTCAAAGACTATACATTATTTCGAAAATTCTGACTCCATTGACAGGAACTTATCATTCGTGGGATAATTAGAAAAGTGAGCTGACAACCATTTATAGGAGTAAACTTACGGAGTAACAATTCATGGATAATGAAAACACTAAATTTACGGCTGCTACAGTCCAGATGTCTCCTGTTTTTTTAAACAAAGATGAGACCATTGGGAAGGTAGAGAGCTTAATTGAAGAAGCAGCTTCAAACGGGGCGAGCTTGATAGTATTTCCTGAGGCAACCATCCCTTGTTACCCTTATTGGCCCAAAGACCTTGGATCATTAGAAGGAAGGAAGCAGGTCCTAGATGCTTTTATTGAGCTCTATAAAAACTCAATCGAGATTCCAAGTAAAGACACCGAAAAATTAGCCGAAGCTGCAAAGAAATCAAGCGCCTATGTGATAATAGGAGTAAACGAGAGAGACGGCGGAACACTTTATAACACTATTTTATATTTAGGCAAAAACGGAGAAATCCTGGGCAAACATAGGAAACTTATGTCCATAGACAGTGAAAAGTGCATATGGGGCATGGGCGGCGCTGAGGATCTTAAAGTTTTAGATACCGAACTGGGTAAAATCGGGGGATTCTTCTGCTATGAGCATCATCTGACGCTTGCCAGATACGCTATGTTTACAAAGGGAGAGCAAATTCACGCCGGACTCTGGGCCGGTCATGGCTTTGTTAAACCTACAATGGATTTCGCAAGCCGACAGTATGCGTTTGAGGGACAGCTTTTCGTAATCGTATCATCGGGCTACATAGATGAAGACATGATTCCAGACAGCTTCCCACTTAAAAAACACACCATATGGGATTTCCCGGGTGGAAGTGGGATTATAAGCCCAAGAGGCGAATACATTGCGGGACCCGTTTACGGAAAAGAGGATATTCTCTATGCTGATATTGATATGGATATGATAATACGCTCAAAAGCTGTAATTGATGCCGTCGGACATTTTTCCAGACCCGATATTCTACAGCTGGAGATAAAAGAGGATAGCTCCTCGTCCTCAAATGACAATGTAAATAAGAATACCCTCCATGACTTGAAGAATTCCATTGAAAAGATTGCAAAGAGGCAAGGGGAGCTTGAAGTAAAAATCGAGACTTTGATCAGGAATCTATCAGGCGATACCGAACAAAAGATATAAGTTAGTACTTTAACAACGTGTAAGAAGTATTTAAATAATGCGCCTAGCCGAGTTCTCTATTCAACCGAATCAATAAGCCCCTGTTTTAGATTCCACAGTTCTTGGGATAATGAAACGTGATAAATATGGGGGTTCACAATACGCTTGATTCCCGTATCCAGGCAATCCATGTCCTTTTCTCTTTGTGAGCGTATATTCTCTATTGAAGGGAAGTTATATACAAGCCTGCCTTGATCCAGAATCTTTTCTAAAAGTGGTTCTGCTTTACTAATTTCCTCTCTCTTCAAAACTCTATGCTTTGTATGGTCTAAAGCATGGTGTAATGTAATCTCGTCCATATCGGCCGGATTCATTTCACCAAGTGTCAAAAGATCAGCTGTAGCCTTACCCCTTTTATCATATAAGCGCCAAACCCTTTTGCTTCCGGGGTTATGGGTTTTCTCCCGGGACTCAGATAACTTTAGAGAAGCTACCCAGTCTTGTCCCTCATTGACGGCAACTAGCTTGTAAACTCCGTCTAAGGCAGGGGCTCCCTTTGATGTTATCAAATTAGTTCCGACTCCATAGACCAGACGTTTAATAAGATGATCCGGGTCCACACCAAATCGTGATGCTTCCTCCTCTATTTGAGTTATTATCTGCCAGACCACAAGTTCATCAATTTGGTTAGAAAGCACTATGTTTGTATTAGGAAACCCGGCTTTATCCAACATTGCAGCCGCCTGTATACTAAGATAGGCAAGATCACCCGAGTCAAGCCTTATACCCAAGGGTTCATGTCCTTTTCGCCTCAATTCCTCAAATACTACAATTGCATTGGGAATTCCGCTTCCAAGGGTATTAATCGTATCGACAAGTAGGAGGCAATCGTCCGGATAAAGTTCCGCATAGGCTCTGAAAGCACCTAATTCTCCTTCCCCCATTGCTATAAACACCTGCACCATACTGTGCCCATGCGTCCCTTTTGGCGGATAGCCAAGAGAATGGGAAATTCCGACATTTGATGAAAAATCCGCCCCACCTATGAGTGCTGCTCGTACTCCCGCATTTACACCCGTATCATGACCACGGCGGAGACCAAACTCTAAAAGCGGCTGCCCATGCGCTGTATCTTTAATCCGGGCTGCTTTAGTAGCTATTAGGGTCTGATAATTGAGTTTGTTAAGAAGGGGGGATTCCAGAATCTGGGCCATTGCGAGAGGTCCCTCTATAACGGTCAGCGGAACATTGGGATGAACAACCCTGCCTTCCGGTATAGCTAACATTGTAACACCCTCAAAATTGCCGTATTCACTTAACCAATTTAGAAAATCGTCCCTGAAAACTCGCTCACCCGTCTGACCCGTTTGCTCTCTAAGATAATCAATCTCCTTCTCACCAAATCTGGAATCCATCATCCATTCTACAGCCCACTGAAGACCAGCATTGATGCAGTAGCCGGCCTGATGAGAACCGTAGTCCGGGTAATTTCGGAAGAAATGGTCGAATTGTGATTTTTTTTCGTGAATGCCCATAACAAAATAGAGCTGTGCCATGGTTAACTGATATTGGTCGGCAAATAATATCCCTTCTGATATTTTAGAGTCTTTACGGTTCATAGGTGTTTAGTTTAGCACTTTTAACTTGAGTTAATACATTTCAAAGATGAATAATTAGAGCGAATGTTCAACGTTGCCAAGACAACATATTATAGAAGGAAAAATAGTTTTGTTAGGATAAAATCACCGATAATAATAAGAAGTAGAGACGTGACAACCGTCGCGGTTGTTGCCCTTCCTACACCCTGAGTACCCCCTTCTGCTTTCATTCCTATATAGCATCCGGTAATGGCCACAATGATCCCAAAGAAGAAGGTTTTAGCTATACCGCTTACAAAATCATCAAGTTCTACCCACTCCAATATACTGGACATAAACAACCTGGGCTGAACATCCAGATCAATATTTGACATGATCATGGCGCCGAATATGCCTGAAAAATCAGCAATAATAGCAAGAAGTGGAAAAGATATAACAGCGGCAATGAGCCTTGGTGCGACCAGCTTTCTTATAGGATCAGCCCCCATTGTCCTTATAGCATCAATTTGCTCGGTTACCTTCATTGAGCCAATTTCAGCTGTAATCCCTGAACCTACTCTACCCCCGACAAGAAGCGAAGTAACAACAGGTCCCAGTTCTCTGACGAAAGAAAGGGAAACAACAGGTCCCACAACCCCTTTTGCCCCAAACCAGGCGAAACCCCAGGCGAGCTGAACAACCATGACCATACCGATGGCCATTGCTGAAACTATTACGATTGGAATGGATTTATATCCTATCTCATCTATTTGTTCAAGGACTAACTTAAGGTTAAAAGGACGGGTAAAACTTGCATAAATCGATCTGTAGAGAAAAAGGCCTACTTCTCCCAAACCCTCGATTAAACTTAAAATATATGATCCGATTTTCTCTATGTAGTTTCCAAACATATCTACAAAACCTTAAACTGGGACACAAATACATTAAAACCTACAATTCCTATTTCAAAGTGCTCTGGTGAGGATGCATAAGTGAAATCATATACACATATACCCTCTTTAAATACTACTGTTGCAATTTTAATTGGGACGTTATCTAACTTACCTATATAGATTGTTTTAAGTGCTTTCTGTCCGTCAACTATCATCTCTTCCCGCTCTAGAGCTTCTTTGCCCTTAATACCGATTAAGAGTGATTCCGATAGAGCTTTTAAACTGTAATTCTTCTTTTTCTCATTACACGTTGAATTCACAGTCATTGTGGCATCAAACTGAGTGTTATTATAGGCTAAATCCCCACCCTCAATGTTATTTCTTTTCCATGAATTGGGCAGAGTGCCTATTCTGTAGGATGTATCATCAGTTTGAAATACTTGCCCTTTTAATTCACCAGAATCATCAGAACCTGCCGAAGCATAATATCCGACGAATCT
>DAOVUC010000211.1 GCA_030632765.1 Candidatus Dadabacteria bacterium | reverse complement strand
GTTGCTTGAGGCCCTTTTGGTCCGTCTGTTATTTCAAACTCTACAGCTTCACCTTCTGCTAGGCTCTTATAACCGTCACCTTCGATAACACTGTAATGAACAAATACGTCTTTATCTATCTCGTCGGATTCGATAAATCCGTATCCTTTTGAACTGTTAAACCATTTTACTGTACCCTGCATTAAATAAATTCCTCCTAGAAAATCTACTTCGAGAAGTTAATATGACACTTCTTTTCTGATTTGTCAAATGGTTCTCCGCACTAGGAATATTTGATAGCACGGGCTGTTTGCGATAATGTTGTATATTAGTTTGTAAAGATCTCGATTTTCATAAGGACAAGTAATCAATGGACAACTTCAGAGAAGAATTCCCAATTATCAATAATTTTATATACCTTGACCATGCCGGTGTTTCTCCGTTATCACTTAGAGTTAAAAACGAAGTTGTTAAATTTTTAGCTGAAGCCACGGGAGAGACAGGTTTTGATTACAGTTCATGGGGCAATAGAATTGAAGAAGTAAGGGCTTGTTCGGCTAAACTAATCGGTGCCAATATTGACGAGGTGGCTTTTGTTAAGAACACATCTCATGGAATATCTATCGTCGCTTCTGGTCTCGATTGGAACCACGGGGATAACATAATAGTTTTTGAGAAAGAATTTTCTTCTAATATCTATCCCTGGCTTAACCTAAAGGACCTTGGGGTGGAGGTAAGGTTTATTCCGCTCAGAGATGAACGGATTTTGTTTGAGGATATTGAAGATTTGATCGATTCCAGGACAAGGCTTATTTCAATGAGCTCCGTTCAGTCTGTAAATGGTTATAGGATCGATCTTAGTAGATTAGGGCAGTTATGCAAAAGCAGGGGGATATTGTTTTTTGTAGACGCTATTCAGAGCCTTGGAGCTGTCTCAATGGACGTAAAAGAGTGCGGGGCGGATTTTCTCTCAGCAGACGGACATAAATGGTTGCTAGCTCCTGAGGGGATTGGCATTTTTTACTGTAGAAAGGAACATTCATCTAAAATAAGACCTAATTTAGTAGGTTGGAAAAGTGTTCAAAACGATCATGATTTTGAAAACATCGAACTTAAGTTAAAAAATGATGCGCTTAGGTTTGAGGAAGGATCATTTAATACTATCGGGATTTATGCTTTGGGAGCGGCATTGGATCTTTTGCTTGAAATAGGGGTCTCCAATATTGAAAAAAGGGTGCTCAAGCTTGGTGATCTGATTATAAATGAAGTTGAGAAAAGAGGCTTTTCCCTCAAGACCCCTAAAAATCTAAAAGAAAGAGGCGGGATTATCTCTTTTGCCGGCAATTTTGATCCAAAGGAGATCGCGGAAAAACTCTTAGAGAAGAATATCGTTGTTAATTATAGAGGCGGGGGACTAAGGGTCTCGCCACATTTTTATAACACTGAGGATGAAATTCTGAAGCTTTTTGAGGCTCTGGATGAAATATTAATCAATTAAAGCACTGTTTCTTCAAAACAATTGATATGAGAAGTTTGATTTTATCGCTAAAGGTAAGCAGGCCGCTTCTTTATTTTCTTTCGCTGCTCTTTTATCAGCACCCCCTTTGCCGATATCGGTCACAACGATAAAATCAAATTTGAAATCCGAACGTGGTAATCAAGAAAGTAAAAATATCCTGGCGCCTGTAAGCCCTACTACTAAGCCTACTAAAATTCCATATATAACATGTCCTGCAAAATGGGCTATTGCTACTTCAAAACCCGCATTACGATATTGTTCAAGGGGGTGGTGTTCGGCTACGGTTACTACTAGAAGAAACCCAAAGGCGACTCCATGAAACACCCCTATCATAGCTCCCGCACCAATTGAGGCAGCAAGAGAGGTTGGTGCGAATAAGCTAATGAGAATGACATAGAGGAAGGCAAATAAAATGCCCGATATAAAATGAACGATAAGGCCAGGTCTAAAAGAATTATCATAGGACTTTGTAAACATACTTCCTATAGCCCTTATCATAGAGGCGTTGGCAATTCCGGATTTAGTAATTATCCACATTGCCAAACTCATTCCCGCAGTTCCGACTATGCCCGCCAGGACGGTTAATATAAAAGCATTCATATAGCACCTCCTTAGTCAGTGAGTAAAGCGTGCGTCTGCATCCACATTCTCTTAAAGGCGGAAACAATATAATTTAAATATGCCCTACCTATTTAGATGATATACTGTGCTGAGGGGTTCTTTCAAGTACTTTATAGAGATTAAAAAATTGACATGAATTTCTATTGTATAGATAATTATTCGATCTTGATACAGAGTAGCCAGGAGGAATGTTTTGAAAAAGAAATCAGACACAACTAAAATACCGGTTAAATTGCAAAAATTTTCATCATTGGTTGTCGAAGGAGCGGATAAAGCTCCTAACCGCTCAATGCTAAGGGCTGTGGGGTTTAAGGATAAAGATTTTAAAAAGCCTATTGTTGGAGTGGCTTCTACCTGGAGCATGGTGACACCGTGTAATATGCATATAGACAAGCTAGCCGTACAAGCAGCAGCAGGGGCTGATAAAGCAGGAGGCAAATCTATTATCTTTAACACAATTACTGTCTCAGACGGTATCTCTATGGGTACTCCGGGGATGAGATACTCACTTGTTTCCCGTGAGGTGATTGCAGATTCAATAGAGACCGTAGCTGCGGGAGAAGGGTTTGACGGAGTTGTCGCTATAGGGGGTTGTGATAAAAATATGCCCGGGTGCTTAATAGCGATGTCCCGTCTTAACCGCCCGTCTGTATTTGTATACGGCGGCACGATTATGCCCGGAAACTATAAAGGGCAGTCGGTTGATATAGTCTCTGTTTTTGAGGCCGTTGGCGCCCATGCTAATAAAGATATTTCAGACCGCCAGTTAAAACAAATTGAATCAAGCGCCATACCAGGGCCCGGCTCATGCGGGGGTATGTATACCGCAAACACTATGGCCTCTGCAATAGAGGCTCTTGGGATGAGTCTTCCTAACAGTTCTGCCCAGGCTGCCATATCAAGTGAAAAGATAAAGGACTGTGTTAATGCTGGAGCTGCCGTTGTAAATCTGATTAAAAACAACATACGCCCTAGTGACATAATGACTAAAAAAGCGTTTGAAAATGCGATCACAGTTATAATAACATTAGGGGGATCGACTAACTCTGTATTGCATCTACTAGCTATGGCAAACGCCATGAATGTAAAGCTGACAATTGATGACTTCACCAGGATTGGCAAGAAGACTCCTGTAATTGCAGATCTAAAACCAAGCGGGAAATACATGATGGCAGATTTTTGCAAGATAGGCGGCATTACGCCTCTTATGAAGACTCTTCTCAACGCAGGACTCTTGCACGGTGATTGCCTTACTGTTACAGGAAAAACTGTTAAGGAAAATTTGAGAGGTGTCGGATCGTATCCTAAAGGTCAGGACATCGTTCATTCACTAAAAAAACCTATTAAAAAAGATAGCCATATTGTGATACTTAGAGGGAATCTTGCCTCAGAAGGCGCGGTTGCTAAAATATCAGGTCATGAAGGGCATTCATTTACCGGAAAAGCTATTGTTTTTAACTCTGAAGAGGAATCTCTTAAAGCTATATTAAGCGGCAAAGTAAAGAAGGGGCACGTAATAGTAATTCGCTATGAAGGACCACGGGGTGGACCTGGAATGCGGGAGATGCTAGCGCCGACTTCCGCCATTATGGGGAAAGGCTTGGGAGATGACGTCGCGCTTATTACGGACGGACGGTTCTCAGGAGGTACTCACGGGTTTGTTGTAGGTCACATTACTCCCGAGGCTGTTGATGGAGGAGTAATAGCGGTTGTTAAAAACGGGGATGTTATCACCATAGATGCTACGAGCCGTGAGATCAATCTTGAAATTTCAAAGGCTG
>DAOVUC010000269.1 GCA_030632765.1 Candidatus Dadabacteria bacterium | reverse complement strand
TATTGGATTCATCAGCTATAGCCTCCGGTATAGACAGAATTCCGTCTAAATTTAAAGAAGCTGCGGTAACAGCTCCAACTCCACTTATCTTAAGAAACTTTCTTCTTGAAAATGAATTGTCAGACATTGTGAATCTCCTTAAATTGATAAAAGGATCAATATTTTATCAAAAGTGGTCCATGAATTTAGCTATAAAGGATAATATACTAAACGTTTGCCATCAAGGTTGAGAAAATATTCAAGGAAGTTCTTTGTAAGATGTTGGGTTATCCGGGCATTGACCGAACCCGCACTCAAAAAAAGTAGTTGCTACATTAGCTGCAGCTATTAATACTACAAAGAAGAAAACTGCTTTTATGAACAAGCTTAAGTTTTGTGTTGATTTATTGTCCTTTGTTTCTTCAAACTGAGTTTCGAAAAACATCATTATTCCTATGAGAAGTATAACAACCGCGAATATAATAAAGGCCCAGGTGTAAAGGTGCATACCCAAAATTGGTGAGCCGTAACCGGTGTCTGAGGGATCAATATGAAGTAAAATCTGACGTATTGAAACTGAAGCTCCAAAGATGGCGCTTAGTAGGGAAACCCCATAATGTCTAGTGCGTATGCCGAACCTTAAATTAAGCATCGCACCAAATGCAACTCCAAGCATGGCGAGTCTCTGCAGCAGACAAAGCGGACACGGGAATTCACCCTCGACAAACTGTATGTAGTACGCTCCCAGCAGAACGCCGCAAATGCCCAAAACAGCAAAAGAGTTTATTCTAGTAGCAAGTGAAGGGGTCATTAGTCTGTCTTAGCCTCACAAATCAATATTCAAAGGATCACTAATATGGTGCCAGAACCACAACGCTGAGAGCACTAAGGTTATAACGAATAAATAGATAGATTCCCGCTTTCTACCGTACCAGGCAAGAGCCATCGTAATAACATATAATAAAAAAAGCCCTGCCATCATAATTTATTTATTTTCCTTATAAACTCAGAGCTATCTTTTGTTCCTATCTATAATATCTTTTAAGAAAACGACTTTATCCGCAGATAAACCAAGAAGTGGAAACTCTTCTTCAAATTGGGCGATGTCTCCATAACCTCCGATAAATCCATTTACCCTGGCAGCAGAAGTAGAATTTACAAAGTCCCCTAAACTCGGATATATATGACGGTACTCAGCCATTAGCTCTTCATAGCCCTGAAGATGATATTTCTGATGATACATCTCCGCCATGTAGAACTTATCAAAAAAAACAATCTCGGTCTGCACTTTTTCACTTAGGTTGGAGGATATCTCATCCCTTGTTTCTCTTGCCAATTTTTCCTGATGTTCATTGTGAAAAAATAAAGCCGGAGCATATTGTCTCTTCCATACTGTCCGGGTCGGTTTGTGACTGTTCCAGAATATATCTAGCAACTCTTCAAATGAAATTTTCTCAGGATCATAGTCAATCTGGACTGTTTCTATATGATCTCCCAGATTATGGTATGTAGGGTCTTTGGTTGTCCCACCTGCATATCCTACCCTTGTCCTAACCACACCCTCCATAACTCCAAATTTACAATCGGGCCCCCAAAAACAGCCTAAGGCACAGGTAAGAGTTTCTATCTTCTCAGGCGCAGAGTAGTCTATAGGAGGTATTGAGCGGTTTGTATCTATCTTTGTGATAATTTGACTCAAAAATTTTCACCTCGTATTTAAGTTTAATATTCTCTCGAATACCCAACTTTACTTACGAAAGGATTATTCAGGCGGTTTCAAAAATTTTATTTTACGCTCTAGCAATTTCCAATTTCCACCTTTATTTACCCAGAGACTATAAATCTCATAATCTCCGCTATGATCACTTCCATCATAGGTTTTTGTCATGCTGATGTCTACTTGAGACTTGGCTTTGTCATCCGCAACATCCACTTTTACAGCTGTTATTTCCTGAGATGTAATAACTTGTTTTGGTAAAGTCTCAAGAAAGGCCTCCTTTTCCATAGACTTGCCACTACTCATGCTTGAAATAACAAAGCTCTCACTAAGGAGTGAATCCATAAGCTCTTGGTCCTGGTTTTCAAGCGCTTCAAAATATTGTTTCTCTAGATTAGCAACTACAACCTCAGATTTGTCAGATGATTCTGCGTTACTTTTCATTAAATGAAATGTAATAACCACCGTAAGAACAAGAATGATGCTGAAAAGAGTTCTTTTCATAATTGCCTCCAAAAAGAGTTTCTATAGATGATTGTAAGAATAGAGACATAAAAATCAATCCGGTTAATATTAATTAGTCTGTCCAATGTCATAGAATATGTAGTATAATCTCCTTACTTTTTAGGGATTGAAATCTTATGAAGAAATCAAAAGTCATTACACAGTTCGTATGTCAAAACTGCGGCAGCGCCTCGCCCAAGTGGTTGGGGAAATGCCCTGAATGTGAGAGCTGGAATACCTACGTTGAAGAGCAGCAAGAAAAGACAAAAACAGCTTATAAAGCTACTAAAACCCCAGAGCCAATACCAATAACTGAAATCCAAAGTGGAAAAGAATATAGGATCCCTACCCATAATAAGGAATTAGACAGGGTGCTTGGAGGAGGCTTTGTCCCAGGATCTGTAATATTAGTTGGGGGTGATCCCGGGATAGGGAAATCGACTCTTGCGCTCCAGATGCTAAATGATGTTACTGCCTCATCAGATATCGGCGACAGTCTTAATCTCCTCTACGTTACAGGAGAGGAATCACCGGAACAGGTAAAATTGAGAGCACAGAGAATTGGGATTTCGTCAGACCGCGTTTTTGTACTTTCAGCAACTTCTGTCGAAAGCATAATAGAAAAAATAAAGGATCTTTCGCCTCAAATTGCGGTTATAGACTCTATTCAAACAATGTATACAGAGGATCTCGCATCAGCTCCGGGTAGTGTGGGGCAGATAAGGGAATGCACTTCAAAGTTAATGCAGCATGCGAAAACTAGTGGCCCCGCAATTTTTCTTGTAGGACACGTAACAAAAGAAGGAATGATAG
>DAOVUC010000097.1 GCA_030632765.1 Candidatus Dadabacteria bacterium | reverse complement strand
ATTTTTTGTTATGTTGATTCTTGCCTATGTGAATTTTCATGGGACGGTTACTGACGGGCCTACGGCTGTTAATAGCTTAAATCCATTAAGGACCGGGATTTTCAGCGTTTTTCTTCTAGCAAGCAGCTTCTCAATGTGGCTTGCAGGCAGAAACCTGGTAGCAAAGAATCACTTTATGATGAAGATATGGATATTAGTAACAATTCTACTGGGCGTGTTATTCATATACGGTCAGGCAAGTGAATGGTTGGGGTTAATAGATCAGAACATTACTATAAGCAGAAATGTATTCGGCACTACATTTTTCACGTTGACCGGATTTCACGGTTTTCACGTGTGTGTAGGGCTAATTATGCTGTCAATACTGTTAGGTTTGGCTCTAGTTGGAGACTTCAAAGGGCCCAAGTCAGACGGCGTGGAATGCGTCTCAATTTACTGGCATTTCGTAGACGGGGTTTGGATAGTAGTTTATTCAGTTATTTATCTCTGGGCGTTTTTATAATCAAAGGGGGACTCCAAAAAAGAGGATAAAATTATGAATATATGGCAAGTACTGAGTACAACATGGAATATGGAGCCCTGGGTTTTAATATCCGCCCTAGCTCTATTAGTTGGATACGGAATTGCAACGGGGTTTAAACTCACAAAACTATCCGCTCTATACATTTGTGGCGTAGTAATTCTTGTATTAGCGCTTGTATCACCCCTCGATTACCTGGGCAGAACTTATTTGTTCAGCGCGCACATGATACAGCACATACTGCTTTTACTCGTAGTACCTCTGTTGCTGCTTTTGGGAATTCCCAAAGCTGTGGCTGAACGGGCTTTAAAAATAGAGCCAATAGGATCGATCATGAGAGTATTAGGCCATCCCGTTATAGCCTGGTTCTTCGGTGTAGGGGCTATGTGGGTCTGGCACTTGCCTTCTCTTCACAACACAGTAATTGCAAACGATAGCCTATACATAGCTCAGCAAATAAGTTTCGTCTTTATTGGCATGATATTCTGGTGGCCTGTATTCGCACCGGTTGAATCAAGGAGGCTCTCCCCTCTGGTTTCAACGCTTTACTTATCCTCAGCATGTTTAGGATGCACTATTTTAGGAATGTTAATTACATTTGCAGGGGCAGGACTTTATGCTGCATATCTAAATCCGGTGGATTCAATTGGAATTCTGCCGTTATTAAGGGGGGAATTATGTTTAACCCCCGGAGTGGATCAGCAAATTGGGGGCCTTACCATGTGGGTACCCGGATGTCTTATCTATCTTAGTGCAAGTATGGTAACTATCGCAAGATGGTACGGAGCGCCCGAAGACCCTGAATTAATTTTGAATTCTACAACAGGAAGTCTGGCTACGGCCAGCTCAAATGAAAGCAAATGAAGATTATTTCAACTTATAATTTCAAGGAGATAACACACTTTGAGTAACGGCAGCGAATTCACGGCTAATGGAAGTGGAGTACCAAACGGGAATTCTCACTCACAAAGCACTAGTCCCGCAAGTGGGAATATTCCCCCAGGTTGGCACAAACCCTTGCCCGAACATCTACCCAAACCGGGGTACTGGCCTGCCATTATGGCTCTGGGAATAGCCTTTATACTCTGGTCATTGGCTGTTGGGTTTAATGAAGTGGTTAGTACTATTATTATTTTATTTTTAATAGGACTGATTTTATTTATTTTAGCATTGGTAGGATGGATAGGAGACTTAAGAGATGAGCGAAAAGACCAAAACGAGTGAAGAATGCAGTAGAAGGCAATTTTTCACTCATATTAGCATAGCTCTGGGGAGTATAGCAGCTGTAATGGTCGCTATACCTATCGTCGGTTCTGTGCTCGCGCCAATAGTAAAGAAGCCAAAACCAATATGGAGACCTGTGGGGGAACTAAAGAGTTTTACCGTTGGAGATATCGTTAAGGTTTCCTTTATAGATTCATCTCCTCTTCCCTGGGCGGGCGTTACTGCTGAATCGGCTGCCTGGCTACATCGTAAGGGTCAGGAAGAATTCACTTGTTTCTCTGTAAACTGCGCTCATTTAGGCTGCCCTGTGAGGTGGGTAGCGGGGGCTAAGTTATTCATGTGTCCTTGTCACGGTGGAGTATATTACGAAGACGGTTCAGTAGCCGCGGGGCCTCCTCCGAGAGGTTTGTACAACTACCCTGTAAGGGTACATAATGGTCAAGTAGAAATATTAACGAGCCCGATACCAATTACGACGGTATAAACGACAAATGATAATACTTCGAATCAACTTGGATAGGGAGTTCACCTAATGGAATCTTTAAAACGCGCTTGGTTATGGTTTGATGACCGTACTGGGCTTGTGAGTGCCCTCGGCCCAATAATAAAACACCCGGTGCCCGCTAACTCCGCATCTTGGTTTTATGTTTTTGGAAGCGCAACACTTTTTGCGTTCATGCTCCAGGTTGCAACTGGTGTAGCTCTCGCATTCATGTATGTGCCTTCTGCCGGAGAGGCCTATCAAAGCCTTCAGTACATAACCGACCAGACTACATTTGGGAGAATTGTAAGGGGAATGCACAACTGGGGCGCGTCCGCCATGATACTCCTTGTGGGCTTACATATGATACGTGTATATATGACTGCGTCATATAAGTTCCCTCGTGAAATGCATTGGATCTCTGGAGTTGTGCTCTGGGCTCTGACTGTGATAATGGCATTTTCTGGTCAAGTGGTTAGATGGGACCAAACAGCTGTCTGGTCAACGATAGTAGCCGCCGAGCAGGCAGGCCGAATACCGTTTATAGGAACATGGGTAGCTGATTTTCTCATAGGCGGCGGCACTATAGGAGCGGCTACTCTTAGCCGTATGTTCGCCTACCATGTATTTATCGTACCCGCATTGCTATTTTTATTTATCGGTTTTCATCTATATCTTGTTATTAAAAACGGTATATCCGAATTTCCTAAAGCCGGCAAACCGGTAGATCCAAAGACTTATAGAGAAGAATATAAGGCTTTAGTTAAGAAAAAAGGTATTCCATTCTGGCCTGACGCCGCATGGCGGGATATGGTTTTTGGATTTATCGTTATTACGACAATACTCCTTATAGCTATAATTATTGGGCCGCCTGCTCTTGGTCCTCCGCCCGACCCGTCAAATCTAGACGCCCTTCCCGTACCGGATTGGTATTTTGTATTCTATTTTGCATTCTTGGCCCTAATGCCGCCTGCTATGGAAACATACTTGATGGTATTTGGCCCCTTGCTAGTTGGGGCGCTTTTATTCCTTCTACCCTTTATTTCAAATAAGGGGGAGAGAAGCCCACTGCGCCGTCCATGGGCAGTTGCAATAGTTGCGCTAACAATAGCCTCTATTTCAGGGCTCTGGGCAATTGGTATTAGTTCCCCATGGTCGCCGCATTTTCATGCGAAGCCTTTGACTGTGGAAATAATTGGCGCTGATAGTGGCCCCATATATAGAGGAGGTATGGACTTTAACGAGAAGGGATGCCTATACTGCCATACTATTTCAGGACACGGGGGCTTAAGAGGCCCTGACCTGACTTATATAGGAGACAGGCTTTCTGCTAATGAACTTACTTGGCGTATCATGAACGGTGGACTCAATATGCCCGGATTCGGGGGAACTCTAACGAATGAAGAGCTAAGCGACCTTGTGATCTTCCTTAAATCCCGTACCAAGGAAAATCAGGAAACCTCATCTTCAGGCGGTGACTGACGCTCTTTTATTAGAAATTTAAGTTGTATAATATCTTTTGGAAGGAAAATATCTAAAAACCAGTCTAGGGATACTCTAATCTTTCTGTCCCATCCCGGGAGCTTTCCGAGATAAATGGCTCTCCACAATAGCCATGCAAAAAACCCTGAAAACTTAAAACCTTTGATTTCAGCTACTGCTGACCTATGTCCCAGAGGTGCCAGCATGCCCTGAGTTTTATATGCGAATGGCCTTTTGTCTTCATCCTTATGGTTTATAGCGGCCGCCACATTATATCCCACACGTGCACCCTCCCGTGTGGCGTGCTGTGCTGTAGGAGGGTAAGGTTTCCCTGTATTTGTATCAGGTATAACCGCGCAGTCTCCGAGTGCCCAAATCCCGGGGTGGTCAGGGACTTCCATATATTCATTAACCTCAATCCTTCCACGTTTGTCGGCAAATGGGAGTGCCGCTATTACAGGCTGAGGAGCAGTGCCAGCAGCCCATATGGCAGTATGAGTTTCTATCTTTCCACCGTCTTGAATTTCCACTGAATCAGGAGTAACACCGGCTACTCTAGTTTGTAGGCGAAATTCTATACCTCGCTTCTTAAGCAATTTCATCCCAAATTCCGCAAGGCCTTCGCTCATCTCATGCATGATTCTATCGCCCGGGTCAACTACAACTACTTTTACTTCATCGGCTTTTACATGTTTATAAAACCTTCTACTAAATGACACAAAATCGTTAAGCTCAGCGGCTACCTCAATACCTGTGTAGCCCCCGCCAACCACTGCAAAAGTAAGTAAGCGTTTTCTAGTATTTGGGTTCAGTTCTAAATCAGCTCTTTCGAACATGTCGATGATGTGGCTTCTTAGTACCATAGCATTTGCGAGATCCTTAAGTGGGAAAGAATACTCCTCAGCACCCGCCACATTGTGATAGCCTGTTATAGACCCCATAGCCAGGACAAGGTAATCATATTCTAATTCAAAAGTCTCACATGTATGGAAGTGATAGCAGGCAGCTACTTTTTTCTTTAGGTCGATGCTCTGTACTTCAAGCTCTTTAAATGTAGCTTTCTTAAGACATTCTCTTAGAGGAATAACCACATGTTTCGCTTCTATACTGCTTGATACCACCTCTGCAAGCATTGAAGTAAAAACAAGGTAGTTATCCTTGCTAACAAGAGTTATCTCTACTTCATCATTTTCAGAAAAAATCTTCTCAAGAGTTTCCGCAGCTTCTAAACCAGCAAACCCTCCACCTAGAATCAAAACGCGCTTAGAAGTCTTTTCAGGCATTAAGGATTAGCCCTCCCTATGTATCTTAAGCATAAAGCATCTTGAGCATATAGTATCAAAGCCCCGCCTTTAGACGCCCACCTTTCAATTGTCACATGAAACACAATTGCTTGTCAATAAAGCCCAGAGTTAAATTCACCTTTCGGCAATATCGCAATCTCTTACTACAGGTGTTTTACTAACACTTAAGAATGTGCATGCCTATTTGTTTTGGCCCTCTTGCTTCTTATCTTCTTTATCACCCTTTTTGATTCTTAAAGCTGCGTAGATAGTATTTTGGCCGCGTTTGACAAGAAATAATGCCGTATCACCCGGATTTACATCCTCTAGTGCGGTTGAATAATTGGCTAAAGTATTTATAGGTTGTTTATTGATCTCTAAGATTATATCCCCCCGTTTAAGCCCCGCATCACCGGCAGCACTACCCTGATCAACAGCCGCTATTATTACTCCCTCATCTTGGCTAATTTTGAAACGTCTTACAATATTAGGTGTTAACTGCCTTACAGTAAGACCCAAACTCTTTCTAACTTCATCTTTGAGTTGAGCTTCTTGTTCAGGAAATTCTTCCATAGTTACTTTCACAACTTTTGTTTTACCGTCTTGAACAACTTTTACATCCACTTCTGTGCCCGGAGCTGTCACCGCTGCCATATTAGTCAGATCAGACACATCATTAACTTGTTGACCATCATATTCTACTATTACATCCCCTCTTACAATCCCGGCCTTCTCCGCTGGGCTTTCAGGAGCAAGATCGCTTACCAAAGCCCCTTCATCTTCTTTAAGTCCGAAACTTGATGCGATTTCAGGCGTTACTTTCTGAACATAAACCCCAAGCCACCCCCTGACAACCTTTCCGTCAGATTTGAGCTGTTCTATAACGAATTCAGCCATATCTATAGGTATAGCAAACCCTATACCCTGCCCCCGTGCGACTATAGCCGTATTTACCCCAACTACTTCGCCTTGTAAGTTAAAAAGAGGTCCACCGCTATTTCCCGGATTTAGAGACGCATCAGTTTGTATGAAATCATCATATGCACCAAGCCCTAAAGAACGCCCCTTTGCACTTACGATTCCAGCCGTTACGGTATAACCCAATCCAAAGGGATTGCCGATAGCAATAACCCAATCCCCAATTCTAAGGTTATCAGAGTCACCAAAGTTAACCGCTTGAATTTCCTGATCCGGTTCAAACTTTAGCACAGCGAGATCAGTCTTTGGATCCTTACCTATAATCTTTGCCTCATACTTATCACCATTTTGCAAAATAACTTCAACATCCGAGGCTTTATCAATAACATGATTATTTGTTACTACATATCCGTCTTCGCTCATAATAAACCCGGAGCCAAGACCTTGACGTTTAAATTCTTTCTGAGGAGAATCGCCGCCAAAAAACTTTCTAAAAAAATCGTCAAAAGAATCATTTCCTCCAAATGGCGAATTGGGTTGCCTTTGAAAGGGGCTTTTTTGGCGCACAACACTTGTAGTACTAATATTAACAACAGAAGGTTGTAATACCTCTACAAGATCGGCAAAAGACGGGAACCCTT
>DAOVUC010000090.1 GCA_030632765.1 Candidatus Dadabacteria bacterium | reverse complement strand
GATTATACGAAATTTCGAAAGGCATAAAACTGGAATAATAATTTAGATAAGAGGTCTTATCTCTTTTGAGAATGTTCTCATGGTGTTTAGTATCCCTTCGGAAGAACCGCTTAGAAAGTTTAATATCAGATGGTTTACTCCTAATTCTTTATATTCTTTAATCCCGCTTATAATTTTTTCGACTGGTCCTCTTAGGGTGTCATCGTCGTTTATATCCTTATCTTTATTAATTTCCAGGTTTCTCCTGAGCGATATTTGAAAATTATCCTTATTATGTTTCTTAAGGAGCTTGTTAACGTATTTTAGCTTCTCCTTTAATTCTTCAGGTGTTAACCCAACAGGGTGCCATCCGTCTCCGTAAGTTACAGCACGCTCAATGGCTTTATTGCTCCCGCCCCCGACCCATATTGGCGGGCGCAGAGTCTTAAAAGGCTTGGGTAAGAACTTAATATCTGAGAATTTGAGATATTTACCTGTAAACCTTGGATCGTCTTCGGTCCAAAGGACTTTTAGTATGCTTAGATATTCGTTTGCCATCTCACCTCTTTTGCTAAACGGTACTCCAAGCGCCTCGAATTCCTTTTGCAGCCACCCGGCACCCACGCCGATTATGACCCTTCCTTCTGATAGTACATCCAGGGTTGAAATCATCTTCGCAAGCACGATAGGGTTTCTATAGGGGAGTATTATTACACTTGTCCCTAGACTAATATTACGGGTATGTGCGGCTACATAGGTTAGGGTAATAAATGGGTCGTAGAACACATCTCCGAATCCTTGATGTGAGTCCGGTATGACTACATGATCACTTACCCATAGGGATTTGAATCCAAGCTCTTCAGCTGAAGCGGCTATTTTAAGGATATCATCTTTATCGGCATATTTGCCGAAATTTGGAAGGGTGATTCCGAAGTTCATTTTAAGAGCTTATAACCTGTATTATTTTTTGGCCAGATTATTGCGATCTTAGCATATTAAACTCTAGCTTCTCTTAGCCAGTAATATGCTTTCCTCTTCCAAAAAGGTCTTAAAGTTAAGCACCTTTTTTACATACTTAGGAGGATTCTTGGCCAAGGTTTTGCTTTTCACAAAGTTAGCAGGACCATAATTATATGCCGCTAAGGCATTCTCCGTACTATTGAATTGATCTTCTAAAAATGACAAGTAGTGAATGCCTAGTCTAACGTTAACGAAAGGATCATATAGTGATTTGCTTCCCTTATATGAAATTCCCATGTTTTTTGCTACATACTCTCCCGTTTTAGGCATTACCTGCATTAATCCGATAGCGCCTTTTGATGATACAGCTTTTGGCGTGAAGTTACTTTCAGTTTGTATCACAGCAAGTATCAGAAATGGCTCCAGATCATAGTTGCCGCATTCATCAATAATCAGTTTCGCAAGCTTACGCGCATCCGTAGGTGTTATTGAGTCGGATAATCTCAGTATGAATAAAAAGATTTCAGCTTCCTCGGGTGTAATGTTCTCTATTTCAAGTTCTTTTAGATCTGTTGACCATTTACTCCGGGACAAATGAGCACTTAGTAGACTTATCTTGCTAGAGCCAGTTAGGAAGCTCGAAAAACTATTTGTACCTAATCCTGATAGGTCCTTGGACTTTACAACAAGAAATATTGCAAGACTGAAGAACAGCAAAAATAAAGCGACTTTAACAATTCCTAAAAAAGAAAACATTATATAATCATAAACAACTTTAAACATCCGACCTACTCCCAGACTCTGATAATCAAATTAAGATATAGCTTTAAAAAATACGTTGATTTATATCTTTTCTCTCGGTCTTTAAATTATTGTATTACTTTGTCCTACCCTGACTTGATATGGCTATCACTTCTATTTTGAGTTAATACTATATTCATGAAGCAATTCTTGTCAAGGGGTCTCTTCGCATGTGCGAAATGTCGATCGGTGCTTCATGTTTGAGAGAATTCTACTATTAATATTGTTAAGTGGTGTATATAGCAACGAAGCTTGTTAGGAATCAATCTACGTATGGTTTCCTATAAATTAGAAAATGCAGATGTATTCAAACAATAATCTTAAAGAGTTCCTCCAGTTATGTATTTCTTGACCATCAAATAGTTTCGTGTTAATTTTACGTTCTCAAAATAGTATGGGTTTTATTTAATTATAGGTCGTAAAAATAATCGTAAAAATAATATAGGTCGTAAAATAAAATGAAGAGAACGTATCAGCCTCACGTTAAGAAGAAATTAAGGACACACGGCTTTCGCGAACGCAATAGTACAACAGGCGGAAGGCGGACTCTTAAAAGACGGATTGCAAAGGGTAGACATAGTCTAACAGTTCAGCGCTGGAAGAAGTGAGCCTTCTTTTGAATTATACTTTTCCAAAAGAATTGAAGATCCGGAAAACATCTCAATATGATGAGATTTTTGGAAAGGGCAGGAGACTTAGATCAAAGCATTTCGATATTCTTTATGTTCAAAACTCACTTGGGTATTCCAGAGCTGGATTAGTAGTAGGCAAGAAGAATGTTCGTTCTGCAGTTAAGCGGAACAGGATAAAGAGGGTAGTTAGGGAAGTTTTTAGGAATAATAAATCTCTATTTGATTCTCTGGATATTGTTATTTTGGCTAAAAAGGGAAGCGATACCCTGAACTACTCAAATGTGAAGAGAGAGATCGAGGAAACTATAAGGTTAACGTTGTCATGAAGACAGGTTCTTTGGTATATGTAGTTACTTTATTTATCAAAGCTTATAAATATTTTATCTCCCCTATTCTGCCCCCTTCTTGCAGATTCCATCCTAGTTGTTCTGAGTATGCATTAGACGCCTTTAATAAGTATGGGTTTATTAAAGGTCTCTGGCTCACTCTGAAGAGGATTGGAAGATGTCACCCATTATGTGACGGAGGATATGATCCGGTCAAGTAAAGGTTAGGGATGGAAAACAGATTAAATTGGATTATATTTTTGGCAATAGCCCTTGTTATTATTATAGGTCAGGCTTACTTCTTTAGCGACCCGCCAAAAGAAACGCAAAAACAAGGTGATGTAACTCAGAAAGTATCCGAAGAAACTTTTGCCGCTTCTGAAAGCAGTTCAACAAGTCAGTTTGATAGTTTTGATGATGAGCCCGCCTCTATCAGTGAAATTAATGCTGCTCCCAAAGGCGCCTTAATAACTGTTGATACTCCCTTATATAAGGGAGTAATAGATACAGCAGGGGCTAGAATTCTTTCCTGGGAGCTAAAAGACTATAAGGCTAGCACAAACGGCGAAGGTGATGAGCCAGTAAATCTTTTCAACGATTCTCAACCCGGATTTAATACTCTATTACAGGTAAAAGGACTTAAAATCCCTGAGTTTATTCCTTATAAGTATGGTGGAGGGAGTAACGTAAGTGTAACCGAGGGGACTAAGGAAATTGCCTTTCAGTGGTCCTCCCCTGAAGGTATAACAGTTAAAAATATATTTGAAATAGACTCCTCAAGCTATCTTGTGAAACAGAAGTTCGAGATTTCCAATTCTAGTGGAGATTCAATTCAGGAAAGAGTAGTTGTTAGGTGGCTTGGCCAAGTCAAAGGTGTAGGCAT
Source organism: Candidatus Dadabacteria bacterium (assembly GCA_030632765.1). GTDB lineage: Bacteria > Desulfobacterota_D > UBA1144 > Nemesobacterales > UBA2774 > CR02bin9. The sequence continues at coordinate 3,293 of DAOVUC010000090.1, read as the reverse complement.
GAGAGGGGGAGACAGTAAAAATTTTATTGCCATGGTCTCTGACAGTGTAGAGAGGGTTGATAGTGATCCTGATGAAATTATTAATTACAAAGGTGTCATAAATTGGTTCGGATTCTCTGAGAAGTATTTTATGTCTACTTTTCTTCCTGAAACCGGGGCAGAAACCGTTGTTGAATTAGGACCTACAAAAGAGGAGGGCTTAGTAAAGGCTCAGTTCGCTTATCCGGCCAGCACGATTCCATCCGGAAAGACTTCATTAAGGACTTGGGAAGTATACATGGGGCCTCTGGAGTCAAGCTTCCTTAACCCTGTTGGTTACGATCTTGATAAAGCCATTAACTATGGCTGGTTTGGTTTTCTTGCAAAACCTATGCTTAAATTTCTGGAATGGCTAAACAGCTATTTTCACAATTACGGTATATCTATCATTGTTATAACTATAATAATTAGAGTTCTATTCTTTCCTATTACAGTGAAGTCCATGGTCTCCATGAAAAAGGTGCAGATCAAGACCGAGAAACTCAAGCCGGAGATGGATGCGCTCAAAGAAAAATATAAGGATGACAAATCCAAACAAAACTCCGAGCTAATGGCGCTCTATTCTAAACATGGAGTTAACCCTCTTAGTCAATTGGGGGGTTGTTTGCCGCTTTTAATTCAGTTCCCGGTATTTATATCGATTTATGATATCTTGCGACATTCTATTGATTTAAGGCATAGTCCTTTCCTTTGGATTCAGGATTTGTCTGAGCCGGAAATGCTCTTTGATATACCCTATGTGGGAATACCGTTTAGAGTACTTCCCCTGTTAATGGGGGCGGCATGGTTTATCTCGCAGAAGATGACCCCGATGAGTACGGCCATGGGTGGAGAAAATATGAAACTCCAGATGAAATTAATGCAATATATGCCCATATTCTTTATATATTTGTTTTGGAGTTTACCTTCGGGGTTAGTACTCTACTGGACTGTGAGCAATGTCTTGTCAATAGTTCAGCAGATATATGTAAATCGTAAAGTATTGGCTCTTAAAGGAGGATAGTAATGGGAATAATACTTGAGAAAGAAGGGAAAACGGTATCCGAGGCGACTATGAGCGCCTGTGAGGAACTAGGGGTTTCAAGGAGTGAAATCGACGTTGAGGTTCTCCAAGAGAGCTCCAAAGGAGTTTTTGGTATAGGTAGCAGAAATGCAAAAGTTAGAATTACTGTAAAGGATGAGAACTTAAGTGAGAAAGGGCTTAAATCGAAGAAAGCTCTTGAAGATATTTTAGGATATTTAATCCCAACTTATTCCATTGGAATTAAAGAAAATCCGGATAGGATCAAATTAGATATAAGAGATACAAACGATAAGGGTCTTCTCATTGGTAAGAGGGGTGAGATGATTAAGGCGCTTGAATATATAGTGGGAAAAATTGCCGGTCGTTCGTGTGAAGACGGAAGGGACAAGAGAATATCAATTGATGTAGATGGATATAAGAGACGCAGAGAAGATAAGATCTCAATACTGGTTAAAGATACAGCTAGAAAAGTTAGAAAGATAAGGAAGCCAATATCACTTGATCCCATGTCGGCTTCAGAAAGAAGAATGGCCTATATCGCACTTAAAAGAGAAGGCGGAGTGGGTTATGAAACAAAGGTTGAGCGTGATGAAAAAAGGATTATTATAACCCCCCATCAGTCAAGGGGCTAAAAAGGGAAACACTCTCTATATTAGGAGAACATTCAATGGCGGCAAATAAAACAACAAGAACTGAAAACGAATATATAGCTAAAGAAGAGGCAGAAAAAACTAAACAGTTAAAAGCACAACTAAAGGAGCGGATCTCAGAACAAGAGAGAGAGCAAACTAAAGCCCAGTGCTATATGAAGTGTCCAAAGTGCGGCGCTGATTTAAACGAAGTTGTCTTCCGAGGAATTAAAATAGACCGCTGTCTTTTATGTGACGGAGTGTGGCTAGATGACGGGGAGCTTGAGAAGTTGGCCGGAACTGAGGATGAGAGCGTTATAGGGAATGTAATACAAATTATTACCGGAAAGGTTTAAACCTTAAGAGTTATTATTGTCGTAAGGTTTTAAAAAATTCCCTCACAAGATTAGAACATTCTATTTCACACACACCTTCTTTAACTTCAATGCCGTGATTTAATTTATTATCAGTACCGATGTTGTATAGAGAAAATACCGACCCTGCTTTAGGGTCCCTTGCTCCGAAGACCAGACGATTAATCCTTGCCAGGACCACTGCGCCCATGCACATGGGGCAAGGCTCTATAGTGACATACAGAGTGGTCCCTTCCAATCTCCAGCTATTTAATTTCTTTGCCGCATTTTTTATCGCAATAATTTCTGCGTGCGCGGTAGGGTCGTGATTACTTTCACGAAGGTTGTAGCCTGACGAAATAAGGTTGTTATCTTTGTCAGTGATAATCGCGCCTACAGGCACTTCACCTATACTCCCGGCTAATTGAGCTTGCTCAATAGCCAGGAGCATAAATTTTCTATCATAATCTGTCATAACTCGGTGAGGCGATATGACTAGGGTCTATAACTACTTTCTTGCACTAAATTTAATTCCAGCTTTGCTTCTGTCCCAGGTTTTATCTGTGATTTCTTTTATCTCTGCCACTTTGATTTTCTGAGTAGCAGTAACAGGGAAACCATCTTCATACACTTCTATAAACCTCGGTACCATAAACACCGGGGATTTTTCAGCCATCCATTTGGAAAACTCTACAGGATCAAAACTTGCCCCCTTTTCCAGGGTGAGATTAAGCTTGATCTCGTCATCGGAAACGTTGGGCAGTCTTATACCAACAGCTATAGCCTCCTGTATCAAATCATACTGCATTGCCACATCCTGCACTGCTATAGGGTCAACAGTTTCTCCGGACACCCTTATTCTGCTGAATCTTCCTGCGAAGTAATACCTTCCGTCAATTCCTCTGGCAAAGAGGTCGTCTGAATTAAAGAACCCGTCGTCATCAAACGCTTCTCTGGTTCGTCTTTCGTCTTTAAAGTATTCGTTTAGTGTTGTATTTGGTACGAGCGGTTTAACAAATAGTAGCCCTTTGGCATCGTCCGGAGGGGTAATGTCTCCGGTCGGGTCCCAGAAAGGCCTTACAACTTCATCAATGTCTTCAGGGTTTCTGAGCTCTGTGTAGTATCCTTCCATTGGAAATCCGGAAGATCCGGGCCTGTGGTCCTCAGGGTCTTTCCAGAGTACCATACCCATCTCGGTTGATCCGTATCCGTCTATCACCCTTACATTAAATCTTTCCTGAAAAGGAT
>DAOVUC010000275.1 GCA_030632765.1 Candidatus Dadabacteria bacterium | reverse complement strand
GCGTCAATTGCAGCAAGCGGCGATTTCCCAGTACGGAGCTCTTCTTTAATTCTCTCAAAGATAATGATATTTCCATCCACAGCCATACCCAAAGTAAGCACAAGCCCAGCTATACCGGGCAGGGTTAAAGTAACACCGAACGCCGAGAGAAGTCCCATGATAAAGAGCATGTTCAAAAGAAGCGCTATATCCGCCACTACACCCTGAAGCCTATAGAAAAACGCCATAAAGATTATGACTAAAACGCCGCCGATAATCATCGAGAGCCTTCCCTTATCTATTGACTCTTTTCCAAGAGACGGCCCCACTGTCCTCTCCTGCTCTATCTCCACAGGAACGGGAAGCGCACCCGAGCGGAGAACCAAAGCTAAATCCCTTGCCTCATCCGTTGTAAAAGTTCCGGTAATTCTTCCTTGAGACGTTATTCTTTCCTGTATAGTGGGGGCGGATTTGATTGTTCCATCAAGAACAATGGCAAGCCTTTGCCCTATATTTTCTTCAGTAAGAACTCCAAATTTGCTTGCACCCTCTCCTTTAAAGGTAAAACTAACCGCGGGTCTGCCGAATTCATCAAATATGAGTCTTGCCCCAGAGAGGGATTCTCCGGTTACCGGAGCATCGAGAGTGGTAACAAAAAACTTTTCATTTTCAACTCCCGTATTGCCCGGATGAAGCATCAGCCCCTGTCCCTCAAGTTCTTCGGGATTGGCAACATCAAAGCGAGCCAGAGCAGTTTCTTCAGTCGCCCCAGTATCGTTTACAATCTTAAACTGTAGAACGGCGGATCGCTTGATAATATCAATAATTCTTTGCCTGTCTTTCTCAGATGCGCCGGGTACCTGAATCAATATCCTATCATCCCCAGCCTTTTGAATCGAGGGTTCCACCAGACCTAGCTCTTGCACCCTGTTTTCTATAACTTGTTTAACCTGGTCTATTGCTCTACCTTCAATATCCGTAACATATGCCTGCTTAAGAACGAAATCAAGGGATAAATCCTTCTCCTCAATATCTGATATTTCGCTAAAATTGTTTACCGCTACACCATTTGCTTTATCTAAGTCCGCTTTTGAGAAAAACTGGAGAGTTAGTGTGTCATCAGTTTTTTTTGATCCTTTTATTAGAACTTTGTCGCCCTTTAACTCCTGTGTCATGAAATCTTTAATGCTTGCCAGTTCCTGCTCAACCCCTTTTTCGGAGTCCACTCCGATGAGAAGAAAAATACCGCCTTTAAGATCAAGCCCTAATCTAACGCCCCTGTCAGGGAATAATTTCCCCCACCAGCTTGGAGTGCTGTCGCCAAGGAATGTTGGAGTCAAAAGCATTAAAGATAAAACTGTAACAACAAGGATTGTGAGAATCCATCCCCTAGAAGCGCTCATTTTTTAGATTTCTCCTCTTTTCCTTTCGACTCTTCGGCTGAAGGCTGTAGTCCAGCAATTGCACTGCGGCTTATGCGTATGCTCATTCCCTTTACTACTTCAAGTGTGATTACATCGTCTTCCGCAATATTTAAAATTTTACCGTAAATACCGCCGGAGGTTATGATATCATCGCCTCTTTTAAGCTCACTTAACATTTGCTTTTTTTGCTTGCCTTGTTTTTGTTGCGGTCTTAGGATCAGAAAATAAAAGAAGACAAAAATAAGAACAAAAGGAAGAAAGGCTAATGGAGAGCTTCCGCCGCCTTCTCCACCCTCCAGAAACGGGCATCCGGTTAATAAAAACGCGATTGATATAGTTGCTATAATATTTCTAAAATTTCTCAATTCTCAATTACCTCCCAAGGATTGTACCCTAGTTAAAATTTTTGGAAAATCACCACTGATAATACTATCTCTTATCCCTCTCATCAACTCCGAGTAAAAATAAAGGTTATGGAGAGTGAGTAAACGTAACACCAAAGTTTCCTTTGCAATGTAGAGATGTCTTAAGTACGCCCTAGAAAATGTCCTGCAAGTATAACACTCACAACCCTCTTCAATCGGCCTCTCATCTTCTGCAAATTGAGCATTTTTTATAACCAGTTTTCCGTTACTTGTAAAGAGAGTGCCATTCCTTGCGTTTCGGGTGGGAATGACGCAGTCAAACATATCGACCCCCATTGCGACTGCTGTAACAATGTCTTCAGGCTTTCCCAATCCCATTAAATATCTGGGCTTATCGGCAGGAAGCCTGGAGAGGGTGTTCTGAGTAACTTCGTAAGTCTTTTCCTGATCCTCTCCTATTCCAAGCCCACCCACAGCATACCCGTCAAAACCAATTTCCATAAGCTCAAAAGCTGATTTTTCTCTAAGATCATCAAACACTCCCCCCTGAACAATTCCAAAAAGGCCGTTATCCGTGCGGTTCTTTGACTGCTTTGACAACTTTGCCCAGCGAGTGGTTAATTCGACTGATTTTCTCATATATTTTTGGGTTGAAGGGTAAGGAGGGCATTCATCAAGACACATCATTATATCTACTCCGAGTGCTTGTTGTATCTCAATACACTTTGCGGGTGTAAACAAATGTTCGCTACCGTCTAAATGAGACCTGAATAGAATACCCTCATTCTTAATCTTCCTGGTTTTTGAGAGGCTTAAAACTTGATATCCCCCGCTATCGGTAGTAATGGATTTGTTCCAGGACATGAACTTATGAAGTCCGCCTAACTTTTCCACCGTCCTGTGACCAGGACGCAAATACAGATGGTAGGCATTAACAATAAGCATCTCGAAACCCATATCTGATATTTCTTCAGGCCCGAGGCTTTTAACTGTAGCTTGAGTCGCGACAGGCATAAAAGCAGGTGTATCAACCTCACCGTGAGCGGTAGTCATCTTGCCAAGCCTGGCATCAGTCGATTCATCACTTTTTAGGATTTCAAATGTGAACATATTATATTGGTAAGGAATT
>DAOVUC010000108.1 GCA_030632765.1 Candidatus Dadabacteria bacterium | reverse complement strand
TCAAGCAAGCTCCCTAACCAAGATGAAATGTATGCATCAACATTACGAGTAGTAATAGTCATAAAATCTTGAATACTATCTCCAAAACTATCAATGCTAACATATTGATTAGGTTCCATATCGAATAAATGAGTATGTTCAATTATACTACTTATTAATTCTCTATCTGGTCCAATTAATAACCTTTCTGAACTTAATGCCATAATTTCATTAAGCTTTGTTACTTGCTCACTATTAAAGTCACGATGTATTAGCCTGTCACCATGATTTACCATAGCTAAAGCAGTATTTTTTGTAAGTGGTATAAGCTTGACCGTATCTTTTTGAATTAAGCCAACCCCATATCGATATGGAGGTTTTTGGTCTTTTGGAGCCAGGATGACAAATGGTACATCCGTGGTGGCTAAAGGTTGGTCATCCGTCGAATGTAGAATAAACCAATCCATTTGAAACAAATATTTTGCTATTTCTAGGCCCATTTTAAGCATATAAGCTATTACTAATTCATGGTTAGGAACAATCTTATTTTTATCACTCTTTACATATTCCACGAAGTCCGTATGATCAAAATCGTTCAATTCAATATTGTACTTGCTTACTAAGTGATCCACTCGTTCTTTAGTAGCACTAGCGACTTTTAACGTAGTTTTAGCTTGTGTATCAAACATATGAATTAAAACTCTCTCAAAATGCGGAACTCTAGTTATGAACAAAGCAATAAACAAAGAAAGTTCTTGTTTCTCCTCGTAAGTAATTATTTCTTTTTTATCAAGTTTTTTATCGGGCCAACAGCCCTATCTTCTATTAGTGATAAAACCGATTCCGCTTCAGTACTTCGTTCGCCCTCTTCATCTGTAATGGTGTAATAATTTGTTTTTACTGCAGTGTTTTTTGGAATATCTCTTCGAAGTTTTTTAGTCTCTCTATCATAAACCCAAATTCTATCTTCTTCAGAAAATTCTTTAAGATAAAATTCTGATAAGTAGTGATGCCTCTTTTGTGTTGACATATTAAATTAATATATGCATCGAAAATACATTGTAAACACTGTTCTTGTCGCTATTCATAATCCTCTAAATTTTTAACCCCTCACCCCTTCTTAAACTTCTCTCTATTTACCAGATAAACACCGATCAAGACTATAGCAACGCCAATTATCTGCGTGACTGAAACCTTCTCTTTCATGAACAAATGCCCGCTTAAGAGGCCAAAGATCGGAATGAAGTAGAAGATAAACGAGGTGAAATACGCCCCCGCTTTATGAATAAGATAGTAGAATCCGAAATACCCGGTTGCCGTGCTGATAATACCCAGCGCAAGCTCACTCAATATCGTGTCTTTAGTCCATGGCACATGCATCGGGCTTTCAAATATAAATGCAAGCGCGCTTAACATCACAGCTCCCAGACCCAAAAAATACGTAGTGGTTATGATAGCATCAATCCCCTTAGCCCATTTCCCCGCCAGCACACCGTTTACGGCTAAAAATCCAAACCCGCCCACCATAAGAAGGGCCCCTAACAATGTAGACCCGCCTGCAAGTATATTTTTGAAACCAATGACGAGCGCTATGCCCAGAATACCTATCAAGAGACCGATCAAACCAACGGCGCTGAATTTCTCGACACGCAGGATAAGCACCAGAATTATAAACGTCACAAGCGGCATTGCGGTGACCATTACAGAGCCAAGCCCTACAGATATATATTCCTGCCCGAACGCCAGACAGAGCCAGAGAAGCGTTATGCCGAGTATGGCAAAGACCAGAAACGAGCCGATGTGTTTAAAATTGCCCGCGAGATCCTTCCGCGTTATTAGAGCGACTATAAAAAGTGTTATGAATGCGAGGATCGCACGCCCGGCCATAATGGTAATGGGAGGTATTGTGGCTTCCTCGACTTTTACAAATAGAATTGCTATCGCCCAGGCAAGCGCCACGTAAAGAAGTACCAGAAAATTCTTGAGCATTTTTTAAGATCCCTTCTTAAACCTTGTTCTATTTATTAGGTAAACGCCGATTATGATTGTGACAACGCCAATTATCTGCGAGATCGCGACATGTTCTTTGAGCAGCAGAAAACCCGCCAGTATGCCAAAAACAGGAATGAAATAGAAAATCAGAGAGGAGAAAAACGCCCCTACCTTATGTATGAGATAGTAATAACCAAAGTACCCGCTCGCCGTGCATATTACTCCAATGGCAAGCTCTTCAAAGTAGTTGTCGACAGTCCAGGGGACCCGCGTTGGGCTTTCGAATATGAATGCAAACACAGTGAGAATGATGCCGGCCAGTAGAAGATAATATGTCGAGGTGATTACCGGGTCAATCCCCTTTGCCCACTTCCCAACTATTACTCCATTAATCGCAAAGAACACAAAACCGCCCCCGATCAAGAGCACTCCCTTTAATGTAGCCCCGCCGTGAATAATGTTCTCGACACCGATCACGAGCACTATGCCAGCAACGCCAACGAGAAGCCCTATGAGCCCTGTAATGTGAAACCTCTCTTCCCCCAGCATAAACACGAGGATGATGAATGTTAATAATGGCGTAATTGTGACCATCACAGAGCCAATTCCGGCCGATACGTATTCCTGCCCGAACGCAAGCCCGAGCCACAGCACCACTATTCCTAAAATCGCGAATACGAAAAACCTTCCGATATATTTGAAGTGCCCGATTAAGTCTTTTTTGGTTATAAGCGCTACTATTAGGAGGCAGACGAAGGCTATTATGGCGCGCCCCGCCATTATGGTAATGGGCGGAACATCCGCTTCCTCCATTTTGAGGAATATGAACGTGAACGCCCAAACGGCCGCTATATACAGCACGATGATTACATTAGTAAGCATTTCTTAGCCCTTCTTAAACTTTACTCTATTTATAATCCAAACACCTAATTCGTTGGCATTCTGAACTTGTTTCACAATGTATTCTTTAGCTTGTCATCCTGAACCATTCCCCGAATTTATTTCGGGATCTTTCAGAATCTAATCTTTTTCGAACGCAGTGAGAAATCTTTCTTTTGCTTTTGTCTTTGCCTTTAATTTCCCGACATTACGCAAATAGCGTTAAGAAAATAAATTTCTGAGCGTTAAAAATGATTTGCGGGGTGTGGGTCGAATTAAATCATTTAGTGAGGAAATTTATTTTTAGCGTAATTTGTGTGCAGTCGGTGACTTTTGGTACAAATTCGAACAAGCGAGGATTTGGACGCCCTTTCCGAAACCTCTCATAGCTCGTTCTAATTATTCCTATTAACATATATGCTCAATTGGTCAATCAAAAGAACATATGAGAATCTTCTTCTCTACTTTTCATCTAGGAAAAGTAGGCAGATAGCATCTGCTGACAAACCATTTCTTTGAAACTCGAAAGCCTGTCAGAAATTAAATACCCTCTGCGTAAGAGTGCCCACCGCGTAGGTGTGACTTTTGCTTCTTTTGGTCAGTCAAAAGAAGTGGACAGTGTCCACATTTTACTATTTCTCCAAAACCTCTTCGGAATAAACAACCAACGTCATTTCGACCAACGGGAGAAATCTTTCTTTTACCTTTTTTATTCCAAACTAATAAACTAGGTCCCTTTAAACTTCACCCTATTTATTAAATAAACGCCTACGAATACGATAAGAATGCCGACGACTTGAGTGAGGGTGATCTTCTCCTTAAACATAATAAACCCGCTCGCCATGCCCACAATTGGGATAAGATAAAAAGTCATTGAAGAAAAAAACGCCCCTACCCTGTTTAAGAGCCAGTAATAAACCACAAACCCGCTCGCAAAGCTGATAACGCCCATAAATACCTCGTCTACGGAGTTAGCTAGGGTTAAATGGGTCTTAAGCGGGCTCTCGAATATAAACGCGGCCACCCAGATAAGAACAGTCCCAATTCCGGTGTAGTATGTGGTTGATACAATCGGGTCGGTGCCGCTTGCAAGGCGGGGCGCGATTATTCCGTTAATTGCAAATACCGCAAATCCTGATGCGATTAGTAGTGCGCCAATAAGTGTAGAGCTGCCGCCCAAAATATTTTTGATTCCGACAACGAGCACAAGTCCTAAAACACCCACCATAAGCCCTATCCCGCCAAGAATATTGAACCGCTCTGTTCTCAAGATAAATACCGTAATGATAAATGTGACCAGAGGCGTTACCGTGACCAGAACTGAGGTAAGCCCGGATGAGATGTATTCCTCACCAACCGCTATAACTATCCAAAGATACGCGATACCCAAGACCGCGAATACCAGCCAGGCGAACCAGTACTTCGCATGTCCTTTTATGTCACGCTTTAGTACGATTGAGAGTATTAAGAGTGCAATAAAGCCAATTGTGCATCGCCCGGCCTGAACGGTTAGTGGAGAGATCGTCTCCTCTGCATACTTAATCAACGCAAACGCCGATCCCCATGAAAGCGCTACATAAATAAGAGCTAAAACATTCTTTAGCAATTTCCCTCCTTAATCGCCGTTTCCTTATCTTATCTTTTCTTTTCTTTTGCTTTTGCCTTTAATTTGTCATTCTGAACTCGATTCAGAATCTCTCTTTTGTCTTTGTTCTTGCTTTTGTCTTTAAATCTTCCGACATTACAACAATGGCGGCAGGCACTGCCCGCTCCCATACTATTTCTTTGAAACTCTTAAGCTATTTAAAAATTGAATGCTTCTGCGTAAGAGTGCCCAGCGCGTAGCTGTGATTTTTGCTGCTATTCTGTCAGCATTTTGACGAAGTCATTATAAACCGGGGTCACGCGTTTTATTTCATCCCCTGCTAAAAACACTTCATATGTGAATCCCGCGTCGTCTCTTATCGTTAATACAATGAATGTTTTAACCACCGTGCCGTAATCGCTCGACTGCTCGACAGTAGGGCTAAGTTTTACGTTGATTAAATCAGCTATGTGAATTCTCTTCTCTATGTCAACGCGTTCTTTCTTTCCCTCATTTACACCCTTAAACCCCGCGACCGCTTCCTTCTCCTCAACTCCGAGAAGAACAAGTTGCTCCCCGCTCCTCTTAATCGTCACATAACTGCCTGGCGTAAACCCTAGTCCAGATAAATGCTTTACTCTTAATTCCATGACATAAATTCCTTTATTCTTATTTTGTACCCCGCCGTATCTATATCATTAGTTTACAGGATTTTGCATTATAAAATCCAGTGAAATTGTATAGATTTGAGCGAAATGAAAATCTTTCTTTGCCTTTTTTTCTTCTCCCTTAGAAAAAGGGAGATTAAGAGGGATTTACTTAGTAATTTCTTTCTAACTCGAAAGCCTGTTTGAAATTGAACGCCCTCTGCGTAAGAGCGCCCAGCGCGTAGGTGTTTACTGCTTGGTAGGAGGCTTTGGTCCACCCGCATCAGTAACGCTTTCTTTCTCATCTACCAAACTCTCGTTAATAAAATCCACAATGTCTTGCGCCTCTATCCCAAGCGAGCCAATACTGTGCTCGCCACCCTCGACAGATACGAATACATTCTTCACCCCTACATCGTCAAGCTCGTCATGAAGCGCCTTACTCTGTCCCCATGGCACCGTGCAGTCATGCTCTCCATGAACCAGATATGCCGGGGGATCAGATTTATCCAGAAACACGCCGGGATCAGCCGTTCTCACTAAGCTAAGCTCGCAGCTGTCAATGTTATATCCATCCTCCTTGGTCTTGGGACAGTCAAGCAGCTCTAAAATAGGGCTTGAGTACTGAGGCTCCTCACACATGCCTGATCTTATGGCACTATTTTTCTGAACAGCGAGGCTGCTCATATTATAAGGACCATAAAGTAACACAACTGCATTTACCTCAGTCGTAACACCGGGGTTCTTATCCCCTTCAAGCTCCTTTGCACCAGTTGAAAAAGCTGCCATCGCGGCAAGGTGCGCTCCGGCCGATTCCCCCATAAGAATTATATAGCGAGGGTCTATTTCGAGTTTTTCTGAATTGAGTTTTATCCACCTCAGAGCAGCATTTACGTCATATACGATCTCAGGCCAGGGCGCCGATTCATCATCCGCTAGTCTATAATTGATGGATATA
>DAOVUC010000068.1 GCA_030632765.1 Candidatus Dadabacteria bacterium | reverse complement strand
CCACAAATTCCCTTCTTTCGGGAGAAGTCTTGATCCAGTTGATTTTTAATCCTTTGAGTTTGGAGGTGAACATAATCTTCCCTTTTACCTACCTATTAATAATCTAACGCATAAACCCTGTAAAAGACAAATTGTGCAATACTATAGACCTTATATCTTAGCGGAAACCATCCTTAAACTTTTATTCCCGCAACCAATTGGGGATACTATCCACAACATCATTTATTTAAGATAGCTAATGAACGCAATAAGATTCGGACTTTACGCAGGCATTCTCTGGGCAGGTGCATCACTACTATTAATAGAGTTATCTATTCTAAACGGCGCCCCAACAGCGTGGGTGGAGCTTGATTTCAGGTTCCTAACTGGGATTGCCCTGATAATCCTGCATTCTTTTAATTTGGAAGCCAACCTGTCCCAGATAATGTATTACGCTCAGTTTGGTATACCGGTAAATGCATTAAATACCATAATCGCCTTGATATCCGGTTTTATAGATGGATTTGTGAGCGGTTTTTTAATAGCAATATTCTACAACTTCTTATCTATCATATTCGAAGGAAAAAACTTTCCGACAACTATCAAATTCGCAATTGCAACAGGGATAGTGCTTGGAATATGCTCAGGGCTGTTAGGTATAGTCAGTATGCTCTATAACTTTGAGATCACATCCTTTGACTTTGCTATACGACCTGTTTTTCTTACCTTTTCGGGAATTTCAAAAATCACTCAAATTACTGAAGCTTCTCTTTTATCTTCTGCTGCGGATTCGTATTTACTGTTTCCAGACAGCAATGGCGGAGTAATTAGGTGGGCACTATGGGGATTTGTTGACGGATTTATTGGCGGCGCTATCCTCTCATTCCTTTTTCTAAAAGCTAAAGAGGTTCTTAAACAATAGTTACAGAATTAATCAGGACATCGGTACATCTATAGACAATATCGGAAGACCTTGAGACTCTATGTTTGTAAACGTACATTGTCCCGCAGGTAGGATTGTGCCGATAATGCCACATTCAACGATAAGGCGGTTATCTGCTTGAACTTGAGTTGCAAGCCCCCCCACTTCTGCCTCACAATTCTTGAGAAAGTTCTCCCTGATAATGATAACGGAGTCTGAAGGTGGTCAAGCTTTGTGAAGAATTTACATCTCTGTGCAGTCGGGCAGAGTGCCTATTCTGTTCTGCATAAGTTTTGCGATTGAGACTGAGCGCTCCTTTGCAAGTCCGGCTTTGGTTCCGAAGTAGAGCTCATCTATAGTTTGATGAAAGAGATATAGCCAGCGTGTGAAATGCTGCTTTCTAAGCTGAACTTTCTTATTGAGATCAAAGTGCACTTCCATTGCCTTTGGACCCCTTTTATAAACCGGTTTCTGGAATAATATTGTCTCCCAGAAGTCGGCAATTACAGGGATATGAGCATTTAAATCAAGCTTGGCATAGTGAGTAAAGATAAAACCAATGACGGGATCGACCATCATCCGCTCATAAAAACTCCACATTAGCTTGTCAATGTCCCGCCTGTTTTCTATGTCTTTTAGATCTGTCACTTTCTTCTCTAGAAATATTAGTTTACCAGATATTCAAGACTCCCGCATAGCTCCGCTTTCGCATACCTGCGGGACACGTGTGTCCATTTTTCAATTTCTAATTAACTCAGAGGATTGCACCAGGATTAGAGTTTCAATCCGCCTGCGGAGGTACGTAGAACTTTTATGCCAGCGGATGCTATCCGCACAATTTCTCTGTAACTCCAATGCTATGCTGCGGCAGCTCTAAAGTCTCAATAATTCCGGGAGCTACGAAGAAAGAGTATGCCTGCACATGTTATGTGCCCGCTTGGGTGCCGGATGTTATCCGCCTCCGCTCGTTGTTTTCGGGTTCATTATATCAGGGTTGTCATCCAGCATGAATTCCCCCGACGGACTCAACTCCGGGCTTGAACCATCATCGCTTTCAGGCTCAAATCCCGCATCGCAAATCATCTGGAAAACTTTATTAGCCTTATCCCCTCTGGTAACTAGATAGCCCTCGACAAAAAGAGAATTAGCAGGATAGAGCGCTAGCGTCTGCAGCCCTCGCAAATGACCTTCCCTGCCCCCCGCCATACGGATTTCGGATTTAGGACTAATAAACCTGAAGGCGCAAAGAATCCTCAGGCAGCGCTGTGGAGTAAGCTGGTCAAAGTCGTACAGAGGATTCCCGGGTATAGGGATTAAAAAGTTTACCGGTATCGAAGGGACTTCCATATCACGCAAACTATAAGCGACATCGAGTATATCATAATTGGACTCGCCCATGCCGACAATTATGCCGCTGCAAGTATCTAGCCCGGCTTGCTTGGCCGCCCTGAGCGTTTCCAATCTGTCGCTATATCCGTGGGTGCTCACTACATTGGGAGTATGCGCCTCACTTGTATTCAGATTGTGATTTAAGCGGTCAAGGCCCGCCTCTTTTAACGTTTTAGCCTGGCTTTCGTTGACTATTCCCGCTGAGAGACACGTTTTTATCCCCACTTCTTCGTTTATTCGTCTAATGACTTTTGCAAGCTTCGCTGTCGTCCTATCCACGGGCCCGCGCCCACTCGCAACCATACAATATCGGTATACGCCCCGGGATTTAGCTTCATGGGCTTCCCTAACAATCTCATCCTCATCCTTCATCGCGTATTTATTGAGCGGAGCCTTAGAGATTTTGGACTGCCCGCAGTACCCGCAGTCCTCAGGACATAAGCCGTTTTGAATATTGTTAATTTGATGGATCATGACCTTTTTCCCGAAAGTAGCCATGCGTACTTCGCCTGCGGCGGCCGCCAGGTGTAAAATATCAACGCCGCTATCTTCAAGAATTGTCACTGCGTCTTCGCGTGAAAAGTTTTTTCCGTCTAAAGCTGTTTTTACCCACTTTTCATAATTAATGCTCATTTCACTCGGCTCTCCTTAATAGGACTCGCATTATCACTTAGAAACACCCCTTTCAAAAGCTCTGGAATAACACCGCTCTTAAAGCGTATAGCGTAGAGGATATTATATCAGACCCCCGCATGTACTTAAACCTGCATAAAATATTCTCTTATAACAGACACTATTTTGTACCGCTCGGCCAAAATCCAAATGAATCCCTCCCCTTCCCCACTTCATCAAATCATATTAAAATATAGACATGACAGAACCATCCGATCCCGAGAAAAGATTTAATGAAAGAGCATCCGTATACGACGATGAAATAGAGAAAATCATTCCGGGCTATAGAGCCCTTCATGATATATCCCATCATATTCTAAAGAGCGCTTTGCCACAGAATGCCTATATATTGGTAGGAGGATCTGGTACGGGGAAAGAAGCAATAGAGTATGCAGTCGAGAATCCCGGATGGAAAATCACCGGCTTTGATATTGCGGAAGAAATGGTAAAAACCGCATCCTCTAAAATAGAGCAGAACGGGCTTTGCAGTAGAATAGAGCTTATACACGGCGGAATCGAGGACATAATGCAAGAATCGTTTGACGGAGCAACTTCGCTTTTGGTAATGCACTTTCTACCTAAAGAAGACAAGAGCAAATATCTTAAAGAAATATGTTTCAGACTAAAGGACGGCGGAAAGTTTATACTCGCGGATGTTGGCGGTGATAGAAACTCTCCGGAGTTTGAAGAGTTTTTGCCTGCATGGAAATCGTTTCAATTACAAACCAGAGATAAAAAAGATGTTGATGAGATGCTCCAGCATGTCAGGGGCAACTTAAACTTTATAACACTTGATGAAACAATCTTTTTACTTAAGGACTCCGGTTTTAGAAATATACGCCATTTCTGGAAGTCGCTTCTGATTAATGGATTCGTAATGGAAAAGGGCAGATGAAAATCACTTTTTTTTGATAAAACATTGATACTCGATTTTTACTCATTTATTCATTATAATAGCTCCATGAATTACGGAGTCCTTTTAGTATTGTTTTCCGCACTTTTTATTTGTTCTTGCGACAGTGAAATCACAGGATCAGCTAGTTCGGATACCATTCCAAGGCAAGTTGAACCAGGGTGCGCAACAGACCAAGACCTTGCTCACAGTGATTGCCCGGCAATAGAACTGGCAAATATTTGTGACCCTTTTCTCTGCCGAGTAGCCCCGGGTCAGACTTTAGAGGATGAAATAGCCCTAGCTTCCGACTACACACTTCCTGAGTGCGCTCAGGGTTGCCGCGCTATGGACTGCAGCACGATCAATTGCAATGAAACTAACAGCTACAGTAATCTCAATGTGAGTATAAACCAGGAGGGACTAATAAGTGTAAGCGGTATCTTAAATGAAGAAATAGTATTTACATGCCTGACCCGCACTTCCTGCGGGCAATAATTTCTAAGCAATCTATATTACGACTTTAAAACTCATACCCGTGCATTTGGATTTCCTGATCAAATAGTTTAGCAACTGCTGATTTTTGCTCCGGGGTATATACCTCTTGATAGGGGCGCCGGTCTTTTCTATAGTGGGACTTTTCAGTAGGCCCAAGCGAACCATCAAAAGGAACTCCAAGTTCTTCAAATATCTCTCCTAGCTCTTCATTTAAATTCTCATATTTCACTACCCGGTCAACAATAATGTTATTCTCTAGATCGGTATATTTGGTGTAATTATAAGGAAGCTCGGCAACATCAAGGTATTCTTCAAACGAAATATTCTTATCGTATTTACTGTAGCGCTGCCTTACAAAATGGTAATGGGATAGCACCTTGTCCCAAGGGTTCCGCTCCACAGTGAACTTAAAATACCCGTCCCATATATCGCGCGGGATTCTGTCCCTTACTTCTCTGGCTTTTATGTGGGATTGGTATTTCTTAAGAGTAATGAATCGTCCCAATGACCTGGCTATTTTGGCTGGGGAATGTCGCTCCAATAGCTCAGGGACCGGGTTATAAAGTCCTCTGAAATTCCTCGGGTTGTAAGGACGCTCGGGTCTATCTATCGGACTTACTATATCACTTTCTCCACAGTGATCAGAAAGGTATATTTGAATACTGGACCCTGCGGTCTTTCGGGTCTTTATGAAGATAAACTTATATTTATGTGAAATTATCATAAGAAAACGCCCGTCCTTGCTATTAGATATTAGCAGATGCGGTAATTTGAATTTTACCTAAAGGTTTGTGAATTGCACACATCCTAACAGTATGGAACTCTTCATTCTTTGCATTTTCTTCTCCTTTCTTACCTATATTACGTCTTACCCTTATTGCGTAAATAATTTAACTTTCGGATGTAGAAACCGGGCTGTTTAGCCTGTTTTCGCGCTACGCCATGCAGCTAAGGCGATAGACCTAAGATAAAGCGTTGGCACTTCGGGTAAAGAAAGGTATTGGGAAATGGGCAACCCGCCATATCTATTCCTCCTACCAGGATTTACGATGTTTAACTAAATTAGATGCCCACTTGTGAAATAACTTGCGGGTAGAAATAAATTTCGCTGAAAATAATAAAAATCACACAGGAATGAATGCTCAGACATCCTCATGCTGCTTTCCGGAGCTCATAAGGAAAAGTGCTATGAAGAACGCAACTATAGAAACCGCTCCGGCAAAGTAATAGCCCGCCGCTATACTTTTCGATAAAGACAGATGGAACTGATCCAGAGCTGCCGGGTAATCCGCCATAAGCTCCTTAATTGCGTCTACCTGTCCTAGTTCCGCTTGGGAAAGCAAAGTCTTAACTCTTTCTTCTCCCTTAAAATTGTCTATTATTCGCCCGGTTTCCCATGCGAGCATAGTCGTTACGAGTGCGCCAATAGATGCAAGCCCTATTGTAGCGCCCATTTGTCTTATAGTCTGAACAACCCCTGAGGCCTGCCCCCGGTACTGACTGGGAGCCCTGTTAAGTGCGTCTGTATTGGTAGCAACCATAACCAAGCCAATCCCTAACCCCAGAAGTATCATCCCAGGCAATATCAAGAAGAACTCCGCCTGCTTAAGAAAAGGCGCCTGCCCTAAAAACCCGGCCGCCATCATAGCAGTCCCAAACAAAGCCGGAATCCTAACCCCTACTCTATCTAAAAGCCGCCCCGAGACCTGAGACATGATAACTACAGCTATAATAATGGGCATTAGCGCAAACCCCGCCTCAAGCGGAGTAAAATATAAAATATCTTGCAGATATATAGCGCCGAACACAATTATGCTGATCATTGCGAACTGTATGCAAAAAAGCAATATGGTGTCGGCTGTAAACGATGGATCTTTAAATAACCGTATTTGTATAAGGGGGTTCTCACTCTTGGTCTGAAAGTAAGAGAATAGGGCGAGAAGAGTAAATCCGCCAAAAATAATTCCGAGCGTGAGTGGAGAAGTCCATCCTAGTGTATGACCCTGCTGAATTCCAAAAACAAACGCCACCATACCTAAGATAAGCATCATCGCGTAAGACACGCGCACGGACTGCCCCTTTGTCCTAATCTCCTGGGGTTTTGATATATAAGTTAGAATAATTGCCATTGCTCCTACCGGAATATTAATCCAGAAAACCCAATGCCATGACAGATATTCTGTCAGGAATCCGCCCAACAAAGGCCCTACGGCAAGAAAAGCCTGCGCCACCCCCACATAAATTGCCATCGCCTTACCCCTTTCATGTATATCAAAAGAGTCTATTACGATTGCAGCGGATGAGGGGATCATTAATGCAGCGGCGATGCCCTGAAAAACCCGGGCTCCTATTAACACAAATTCATTTGGGGCCAGTCCGCAAACCGTAGAGGCTACCGCAAAAAGTATTACGCCGACAACAAAAGCATGAACCCTTCCGAACGCATCACCGAGCCTTCCGCCAAGCGCCACAGTTGCGGCAAGCGCCAGCACATAGGCGTTAACTATCCACTGAAGCCCAGTCTGGGAAATCGCAAAATCACGCTGCATAACCGGAAGCGCTACACTTACGACCGTCTGATCGATAAAAATCATTGAGAGCGAGCCTGTCATGGCAATCAGAGTAAGCCACTTATTTGTCTGTTCCTGTTTTGCCAACTTACCGCCCTAGTCTGAGTATGAATCCAAGTATAAAACTAAGATCGGTTAACTGTAATTATTAGCACCTGATTGTCAAACCGGTCGCTTATTGTCTTATTATTTATATAGGCTCTTTCACTTGTGAAAGCATATGGCAGAAATTTATTAAGGGTTACTTTAAAAAAGCCCCGGATTCCTCTCTAAGAATCCGGGGCTTCAGGATGGTGGAGGAGAAGGACTACCGTCCTTCCGTAGAACTCTCTTTTGCTTTTCTTAAGCCCGCCTATTTATAGGCATTCTACAACTACTAATAACCGTCTTTACAACCGGGGTCTTCCGCACAATCTGAGTCTTCGCAGTCTATATTTGTATCGCCGTCATCATCAATGCTATTTGTGCAGTCTTCAATTGCCCCTTCAGTATCCATTTTGTCAGCCACTTCTGACACCTCGGTCACCTCTTCCGTTTCGCTCAGAGTTTCCGAGCTCACTGTCTCCTGCTCTGTAATCTGGTCCTGCGCGGCAAAAGCAAGCGGACCCGCTATAACTACTGTTAATGCAATGAGGATAGAAAGAATTGATGTTCTCATTTCTATCACCTCCTGATATGATTTTGCCAGCCAAATTATCATCAGCCGGCATTATATTAAATTGCAATAGTCGTGCCAACAGTGACCGGAAAAGAAATATTCAGCAATTTAAGCGACTTAGAAACATCACCCTCTATTTACTTTGTAAGGACTACGTAAATAAGTGGGATATAACCAATTCTATACTGTGTATATTGCACAAATTGTACAAATTAATGGCAGCAAATTTCCGCTATCCCATCTTAATT
>DAOVUC010000194.1 GCA_030632765.1 Candidatus Dadabacteria bacterium | reverse complement strand
CTCAACATTCGCCGTAGCTGCCTTTATCATTGTAACAAACGCATTCTCATATTCCGCAGATGGTTATGATCAAAACAAGTTAAAACTAATCCCGGGTTCAAACAAGGCTGCGGTAGCACAGTGCACGGACGGGAGCACTGTTTATTCTTATGAGAACTATGAAATCCATACAAAACCCTCAGAGGACTTTGTGGGAAATAATATCAAGATCTACAAATCTAATCCTGAAGTCAGCGATCCATGCACATCTGATCACACGAAACCATACTACTATATTAAAGCGGGCGAGTACGGAGGGGCAAACACTATAGCTGGATTATACGGGAATCTGCTCTTTATTGACCAGTGGACTGGGCGCGATTATAAGAGGCTCCTTGCAATCAACATGGACACTAAAAGCCTGGTCTTCTTCGATACTTATGCGGAACCCGAAATAAGAGCCGGCAAGCTTAATTATTTTAGAACGCTAAAAACCAAGAGACAGTCCGTAAAAGACAAAATCCCATGTCCCGAGGCCGAGAAGTGGCAGTCAGATGGCAAACAAGTGCTTTATGTTGAGAAAATGAGCGTTGATCTCAGCACCATGAAAAAAGAACCGTCAGGCGAATTCTCATGCATGCCTGTTGATCCGATCGGCACCGCCGCTCCAAAAAGATACGGCCACTAGGTACTTTCTATCTGTCTAACAATCAACACATCTACAATTTTAGGTCAAAAAATTCCTAGAACTTCTAATAATAAGTGGTTTCTGACTAAATATTTATCTAAAGAGCACAATTGAAGGCGGCACTTTATTGTTCACAGGCTCAAGAGTCATAAGATATTCATAAACAGACAAAAGCTCCTCGTCACTAAGCTCAGAGAGCTCCTGCCATGGCATAGGGTATTTGATCCTGCGCTCAATACCACGGTGTCGGCCTTGTCTTATAGTTTCGACAAATTCTGTCACGGTCCAGGTACCAATCCCTGTCTCATCAGCGGGAGTTAAGTTTGCAGAGAAAATAAGTAGGTTGTCCGTTGCCCAGACTGTCGAGTCCAGGTTATCCAAAAACTCCATCCACTCAGGTGAGGTTATTACCATATCCGGGATAGTCGGCACCTCTTCATCAGAGGGATACCCGGACATAAGTCTTTTGGGATCGGGCATGGGTTTTCCATCAGGCCCTTTGATCTCAGGGGTGTGGCAGAAGCCGCAATTCCAGCCCTCTACCACTGCTTGCCCTATCTCTATCCGCTCGGGGCTGTATGTGAGCTCAGTAGCGGGTTTTCGATGACAGCTAACCGCAATAGCCGAGACAAGAGCCAATATCACTAATGACGATAGAGTCAATATCGAGCAAATATTTTTCATATAGCATCCCCCCCCGTTAGTCGATGCTCTAATTATGACACAAAGGGGTACAATTTATAAGCTCATAAATATAGATACTTACTCCTCCATAACATCTGATTGTTTGATGTGCCTTATCTCCTTCTCAGTAAGATTATAGAACATCGCCAGACGCTCAAGAGTCTCCGTGCTGTACTTTATGGAGTATAAATCTTCAATTTCAAGACTGTAACGGAACGCAAGCTTGGACACTTTGTTCCTCTCAATTTTCTTTGGGAGGTTCGGAACATTGGCGGCAAGAGGCTTGTTGTTTCTAATCCTCTCCTCTATGTTCTGAAGAAGTCTCATAAGCGCGGCGTAGTTCGTATCTCCATGCACCGCTCTTATGCTCCAGAGAGTCCCCTTATTTGCGCTCTCTGTAAACGATACTCCAAATACGCATAACCCAAGTTGCTCACCATCAGTATGACAAGATTTAGAACTTTCAACGTCACGAGACAACTCACAGACGCTTAATACTTTATTATGTTTTTTAGTATCACACAGTTTCGAACTATTAGATTTGTTAGCCCCTTCTTCTTTGTCCGAGCCCTCTGCCGAGTAGCCCATAGTATTATTTTTTTCATTCTCAGACCCATAAGAAGCGGGTTGCTCATGAAGTTTTCTTTCACGTTTTTTATTGGTCTCCTCAAAGGGTTTGGGATTATTTTTGCATCCAAGATCATGTGTTCCATCCGAATATACAAGCTCACTGCCACAATTAGGGCAAGCTAAGTGATCGAATTCATCTGCCATTTTGGTCTCCTTTGATTCTAATTATTTTCTCCTACAGGAAACCAGGGCAAATTAATGCCCCCTTCTCTTAAGCATCTGTTACAGAGTCTTTTTTACTCTGCCCCTCTTTATACTTTACACCTCCTTTAAAACATATTTATTAACGCTTACAGTAAAGCCCGCTCATGCTGAGTAAGAGCGCTTAAAATAAAGCTCTCCTATAGGTGAGTAATACAATTCTCCCCTTAGTCCACTCTAAAGAAACACTTAAGATGAATTACTTGGCTAAATCGGGTCCAGGCTTATGGACGTCTAATATTACTATTAGTGTCCGTTTGGCTTTTCGGACTTATTGTCCCATGGCAGATTTATCTCTTTAGCTTTAGAACCGGAAGACCCGGTGGTAGCTTTTTCAAAATTTACCACTGGCACGTTGAACCTTCTCCCACCTTCCTGTTTCTGAAAGTGAAGGATAAGGTCCCTGTCATACTTCTTATTCCGAGCATGGTATACTTCAAACGTTTCATCTTCAAAGAGTAACCCGATTATCCTAAAGGTAATCCCCAATCGCTCATGATAGTAGTTTGCTCTCATTTCTTCCTCTTAACTTCCGGACCAATTGTACTATCTAAGTCGTTCCGGACAGTGTTAATCTCTCGTTTACCTAATCGAGGACATCTAATAAAATCAGGCACTTGAATATCAAACTTTTGTTAACTTAAATCCTTTCAGTAAAAGTCTATAGTACCGCTGGTGTCTATTATACCCTATAATTGCTCAAAAAGCCCGTATTTTTTTCACATTACATATACAGAAGAAAACAGCTGCCCAAAACTCCTTTATTCTCTCTTTTCCGCCTCTGCAAATCTCTATATATCCACATATGTACTATGAGCCGGTTTTAGCAATCTGAACTCATCTCCGATTCTGTCTAAGATCCTGTGATCTAACTACAAACTCAGTGCGCTTTAACCCCAGTGCCAGTTATGAGTGCTGAAAATAGCCCCTCTCCTTATTGCGCTTCTGAATTTGAAGAAGCAGGGCATCTGCGCCAACATGATCCTGAACCCGCTCTATTCTGTATAGCCTTATACGCTCCCTTAACATTTCAAGTCTCTGGGGTGAAGGAGGCACATAATCCGGCGGCTCAAGCACGGGGTTAGAATACAAAGGCTTCTTGTAGAACTTTTCATAACTCCTTTTCATTCGCCGCCAGTCATATGCAACATCACACCTACGATCTATGCAGCAATATTCATCGTTCCCTTCGATTCCGAAACATGCTTTAAAATACTCAAACATCACGGAGAAACCTTCTTCGGAATCCCCAAATTCCTGACGCCAGTAATTAAGACTCTGTCTATAAAACATTGAGTTCTTTGCACATGCTCTAGATATAAACTTTTGTGAATACTTACACCGGCAGAGATACGCCTTGCATCTCTCCCAGAAATTATCAAAAGCATTAGTCAGATAAAGCCTTTCCTGCGCTCGTTTCAAAATATAATAGATGTACTTAAATCCCTCCAAGAACCGCTCAAGTGTCCTTTGCCCCTTATCCGCCGGGAAGAACTCCCTCTCCCCCGGACGAACATAGTCAGCGTAAGGATCTATCTCCTCATATAGCGCAAATAGTCCTTTGAGTGCCCCTTGAGGGTTTTTAGTGTTTTCCGCACTTTCTAAATACTTGAGAGCCTCTTGCATGAGCCTTTTGCACTTTACCTGCCTCCTGGGATTTATTTTCATATATCCCGCTTCGTAAGCTCTGCGGAAAGCCTCCCCGTACATCTGGCTGTTCAATTCCTCTGAGCTCATCGTAAACTCTTTCAATCTCTTCTGAGGCATTTTCTTCCTCCTTATCTTTTGTTGTAAACGAAAGTTTCACACCGTATTCATTGCCTGCTTTATCCGACCCCTTGCCGTAAACTCTTTCTATGGTCCTCAATTGATAATCAACAGCCTGGGCCTGGTTTGCCAGCATGCAAATATCAGGAGGCTTATGCAGCCACCCAAACACGCCTCCTCTTAGCTGCGAGTCCAGCATATACCGCGCCCCCTCCGTCGCTCTAATGAAAATAGCTTCAGCCGAGAGATCAGGATTAAGTTCCCGAAGCCTTCCGAAATAAACCTCAGCCGACTTATACTCCCTTCCTCCCGTTAGCACCGGCTGCCCGGACGCCTCCTCATACATCTCTGAGAACACTTCGTT
>DAOVUC010000208.1 GCA_030632765.1 Candidatus Dadabacteria bacterium | reverse complement strand
GGATCAATCCAAACATAGATAATATGTTAAGAGTTATTCCTGTGAACTGCATAAGGATAAATGCGCCGAAAAATGCTATCGGTAGTCCTAATGAAGCTAGAAACGCAGAGCGGAAATCAAGAAAGAGGGCTAGGATAATAAGAACAATAATAAGCCCTATCATGCCGCTATTCACCATGGTGTTGAATCTTTGCTGTACCCAGTAGGAGGTGTCGTTGGTAGCAAATATCTCTATATTCTCAGGTGCTCTTTGTCTAAATTCATCAACTTTCTTTTCAATTTCCTTTACAGTGTCTATTGAGTCTACGCCTTTTTGTTTGTTGATCCAGAAGTTTATCGCCGGTAGTCCGTTTACTCTTGCCTTTGTTCTTGTTTTTTGCTCACCTTGCTCTATTCTTGCAATGTCTCTTAGTAGTATGTGTCTTCCATCAGGGTTTCTCTTAACAGGTATAGTGAGCAAATCCTGAGCTTTCTGAACTCTGCCTGTTACCCGTACTAAAAACTCTGCATCTCCTTGTTCTAACGCTCCTGCAGGAAGGTCAAGATTCTTTTGGTCTATGACAGTTGCTATCTGCTCTAACGTTATCTCGTATTGTCTTAATTTTTCAGGGTCTACATAAACCCAAAATGCAGGGTCTCCCAAACCCGAAGTAACAATGTTATCAACACCTGATACGAGTTTGATTTGGTCTTCAAATAATAGGCCATAGCTTCTGAGCGTTTCTTTGGGAACGTCTCCTGCTATTGCAACACTTATCAGGGGAAAGTTAGAGCCAAATTCTTCTGTTATTGGTTCTTCAGCATCCTCAGGAAGTTTGTCCTGAATCTTGGCAACTTCAGATCTTATATCTTGGGCGAGTTTCTGTGTGTCTTCTGCGGTCTCTATCTCAGCTATTATGGTTGAAACGCCTTCAGAGGATGTTGACCGAATCACTTTTATGCCGCTTATGTCATTTATTTCATCCTCAATTGGAATACTGACTAGTTGTTCTACATCCTCTGCGGAAGCACCAGGATACACAGTTGTTACTGAGACTAATTCCGTTTTGATTGAGGGAAACAGCTCAAGCGGTAGCCTGAGCGCAGACATTATGCCCACCACTAGAATGGCCACCATTAATAGGTTTACTAATACAGGGTTTTTTACTGAGAATTCAGCTATATGCATTTGAAAAGTTTTGAATCTACTGTGTTAATCGAACCAACTGTCCGCCGGCAAGTCCCACGTGACCCTCTATGATAATACTGCTTCCGTCCGGTATGAGGTCTGCGGATATACTGCCTTCCCGATCGTTGATCCACTCTACGGTAACTGGGATTTTAATTGCTTTTCCCCCCTGGTATAAGAATATGAACAGGTTGTCGCTGTCGGATAAAACAGCAGTTCTTGGAACAATTACGACATCCGTTAATAATTCGACAGGGATCTCCATATTAACTATTTCTCCGGGAAGCCAATTGTATTCATTATTTATTAGCTGTGCTTCAACTCTATATGTTCCCGATAGAGAATCTATATTGGGGCTCACTCCAATTACACTTCCTTCGGTTTCTTCTAGTCTACCATTTAGTGTGGTGCTGAGCTTGACTGTCATGCCGGGTCTAATAATGCGTGCCCATCTGGGCTCTACACCGGCTACAACGCGTTTTTCTTCTATACTTACCATTTTCACGACAAGCTGCCCCGCCGTGACTTCTTGGCCGACATCAGGCAGCACTTCCACAATCCTGCCCGAGATGGGGGAGCCTACCGTTAAATTGTCCACATCCCATTTCATAAGCCCGAAGGATGCTTCAAGAGAGTCCACATTGGCTGATTCCGATGCGACTTGATTGGATAGAGAGTCAAGAGTGTCGCGGGCAACAATCCCTTTTTCCACAAGTGTTAAGGATTGATCATATTTGCGTTTAAGCTCGCTAAGATTGGCATTGGCTGATTTTAGCCGGGCTTGGGATTCTTTAAGCTTGAGAACCCTTCTTGGATCTTCAAGAACGATTAGAGCATCGCCCTTTTTAACTTCCTCACCCAGAACTACCTTTTTTTCTACAACCCATCCACCGACGTCGGCGATTATGTCAATCGTCTGCCCACCTTCAACACGGGCTAAGAAGCTCGTTGTTCGCCATACCTCTGTTGAGAGCGTTTCCTGTACCCTGACGGGTGAGATTCTCTCTTCGCTTACGGTTTCAAAGGCCGCTGAACGTACGGATATCATACGAACGTATAATCCCAGGAGGAGTACTATAAAAACTGTTAATAATCCGAAGAACCATATCCATTGCTTTCTTTTTTTTAAGTCAATCATATTTGATAATGTTCCTAATAGTGATTAATTCTTATCACATAAGTTTAGCACATATTCTTCCATTGAATATAAGCAATTTATATTGATTATTACTTGCTGGGTTAAATTATTTCTTTTAAATTAAGCTAGTGACAATTTCTGCAATAGCACACTTTTCATCAAATTGCATTCCTCAAATACATTAGAACATCTAATCTCCCGGGTAATTTGAGTCAGTTTCTTAAAGTATATTTTGTTTTTTTTCTTGGCCCCTGTTGATTTTTTTAGATATTTTTAGTAATATTGAATCAAAACCCAGTATTTAAAGGAGTTCAAGATGGCACCTAGTAAACCAATGACGAAGTCTCAGCTTTCTACCCATATAGCTGAGAAAGCGGGTATTACAAAAAAAGCGGCTACAGAAATCATTGATGAAATAGCTGCAGTTGCGTATAAAGAAACCAAGAAGAACAAGCAGTTCACAATTCCCGGAATTGGCAAATTAGTTCTTGACAGACGTAAAGCCAGAATGGGAAGAAACCCTGCAACCGGGGAGTCGATTAAAATAGCTGCCAAAAAGGTTGTAAAATTCAGGGTTGCCAAGGCATGTAAAGATTCTGTTATAGGCTAAGTAGTAGCAACCTAATAACAGATCATTTGTAGTTTTCATCCTGATATTTTGGTCGATTCGGCATTTATAAAAGAGATCAAATCTATCGCTTTGGCTTTTTATACTTAAAGTATAGAGATATCTTCTCAAAGTCCGTAATTATGGGATTTCGTTTTGGAGGTGGTGTTAGTGGGGCCTTCTTCCAATCTTAATTTCATAAATCTTGTCGAATATCTTCTGAGCTAATACTGATTTTGGCATCATTGGAAGCTCATCAATACAATTCTTGCCATACACTAGGTGGGCTATGTTTGTATCTCCTTCAAATCCCGCTCCCAATTGAGAAATGTCATTAGCTACAATGAGATCGGCATTTTTTCTCTTTAATTTATCCAGCGCGTTTTTTATTAAATTATCAGTCTCCGCTGCAAAACCGATTACTATTTTCCCGTTCTTTTTCTTGCCTATATCATGAAGTATGTCTTTGGTACGTTTAAGTTTTAAGATTTTATCTTTATCATCTTTTTTTATCTTCCTATTTTGTGTACTTGTAGGGGTATAATCACCTACGGCCGCTGCTTTGATTACAATAGTGGACCAGTCAAGGATTTCCATAACAGACTTATACATATCTTCTGAGCTGTCTACATTTATGGTTTTTACACCCGGGATGGGGCTTAAATTTGTCCTTCCGGATATTAATACAACATCCGCGCCCCTATTTAAGGCTTCTCTTGCGAGAGAGTAACCCATTTTGCCGCTTGAAGGATTTGATATATATCTGACCGAATCAATGTATTCTCTAGTCGCCCCCGCGGTTACGAGTACTTTCTCATTGCTCATATCATGTGGGGTTAGCGTCTTCTCAATCTCAGCCAGAATATCTTCAATCTCGGGAAGCCGGCCTTTCCCCTCCCATCCGCAGGCAAGATTTCCCTCTCCCGGCTCCATAATAATAAATCCGCGTTCTTTTAATTTCTCAATATTATCTTTAACTACAGGGTTTTCATACATATTTACATTCATGG
>DAOVUC010000224.1 GCA_030632765.1 Candidatus Dadabacteria bacterium | reverse complement strand
TGAGGGTATTTATCTAGGTGGTTGGGCGACTTAGGCTCAAGGGTCAAGAGGACAGGGCTGGGGACCAGACCTAGCAGGCTACCCTCTTAGTCAGGTGCCGGATGAAGCGGCTACATTGATCAGGGCACTTCTTACAGCGGATAGAAATCAGAAATTTTTCAGATCCAGAATGTCTGAAAAAGAAAGAAAATCTACCCCTAAATATGACTTCAGACCATTTATTATTGCTGATGCCGTCACCGGACACGGGCGAGACGCTCATGTGAGAAATCTCATCCGTAGATTTGTTGAAGCTGGAGTTACCGGATATCACATTGAGGACCAAAAACCCGGTACAAAGAAATGCGGGCACCAAGGGGGTAAGGTGCTTGTTCCAATAGATGAGCAAATCAAGAGACTAAACGCCGCAAGGTTTCAGCTGGATATAATGAAGGTGCCGGGAATTATTGTTGCGAGGACGGATGCAGAAGCTGCTAATCTCTTAGACGGAAGGGGCGATGAGCGTGACCATCCATTTATTCTCGGAGCAACAAATACGGATGTCCCGGGTTATAAGAATTGCTACCTAGCGATATTAAAAAGATTTTATGATAAAGGTATTACAGATGTTAACGGACATAGGCTTTATCATATTGCAGAAGGTGAATATGAGCAGGCATATAAATGGTTTGATGAAGTGGGTTTAACCGCAATTATTGAAGAAAGCATACAGGCGCTTAAGGACGGTAAGGAAAGAAGTATTACTAAACCACTAGATAATGCAGCTTCCAAGTTCGTAGAGACTTGGGAAGTTGAGTCCGGGCTTATGACATTTGCTCAGGCTGTGGCGGAAAAAATGGAATTTCAAATTGAAGAGGGTAGAGATCTGGATATGACCATTGAAGAATGGCTTGATTTCGCAAAGCAGGTTTCTTTCCATCATGCAAGAGAAAAAGCAAGGGCTATGGGAATTGAGGCATCATGGGATTGTGAGCTGTCCAGAACACCTGAGGGATACTATCAGGTTAAGGGCGGCATCGAATATGCTATAGCAAAATCTGTTGCAGTCTCACCGTACGCTGACTTGATTTGGATGGAAACTAAGACAGCAAACTTAGAAGAAGCCCGCGCATTCGCAGAAGCCCTTCACGCAGTTTATCCCGATAAAATGCTTGCATATAATCTCTCTCCTTCCTTTAACTGGGATACAACAGGTATGACAGAAGATGAAATGCGGATATTCCCAAAAGAGATTGGTAAGCTCGGATTTGTTTTCGACTTTATTACCTACGGAGGGCATCAGATAGACGGACTGGCTGCTGAAGAATTTTCTACAGCACTACAACAAGAGGGGATGCTTGCTCTTGCCAGGCTCCAAAGGAAGTTCAGGCTTGTGGATTCACCTTATAAAACTCCTCAGTCGCTTGTCGGAGGCCCGAGGCTTGATAGTGCATTGTCAGCGTCTTCAGGTCGTACGGCGACTACAAAGGCAATGGGTAAAGGGTCTACTCAAGTACAGCATCTTGTTGAAACAGAGGTTCCACCAAGACTCCTGGAACAGTGGCTTGAAATCTGGAGAGATCATTATAAGTTCGCTGACAACTTCCGCGTACAGTTGAGACCGCATACCGCAGGTTCAGAATTGCTGGAGCTTGCCGTATTCAATGGAGATAACAGTAAAATAGCTGATATTATTTTCTCAACGATACATGACCGTATGGGAAAAACATTAATATTCGTTAGGGATCAGAACACGTTCAATACGGAATACCGTCAGAAGCGGTTAAATGCGTTACTATCCCTTTTCTTGATACACCGATATAAAGGAGTCGCTTTTCATTACGTGAACCCGACCGATGATAACCAGATGCAAACCAAAGGTATGCAGAAACATGGAATTTTCGGCGATGTGCATATGGAGGTTGGGGATATTATTGTTGCTGAGGTAAACCCGGTTCGTGTGGAGGAACTCCTTAAATCCAATCAGAAAGAGCTTAAGAATTTCATTGAAAAGAAATCAAAGAAGGCTACTGCTAAAAAGAAAAAGTAGATTGCTGAGAGTTAACGCTTTGCCGGAGACTATAGACATATGATCTCCGGCAAAGCATAATATCTCTATAAAACTATTTAGGGGTGTTGATTTCACAAGATGGAAATTTTAGGTCCCGTGATTTATGCGCTTGGTCTTTCAGGTTTTGTCATTGCAATTATATGGCGGGCAATGAAGGAACAAGATAACGACCAGGATTAGATCGGTTTAACCC
Source organism: Candidatus Dadabacteria bacterium (assembly GCA_030632765.1). GTDB lineage: Bacteria > Desulfobacterota_D > UBA1144 > Nemesobacterales > UBA2774 > CR02bin9. Next base: position 1,527 of record DAOVUC010000224.1, on the reverse strand, counting down.
TCCAGTACAAAGATTCGTAAATAAGTTATGCAAATCTTGTTTAATCACAGCAGTTCAATCCTATAAAACTAGAAGCTTGTTACTAAAAGCTTATTCATTTGCCTCTTCAGAGTCGGCTGCAGATGAAGCTGCCCCGGATGAAGATGTAGCACTGGCTTCCGTACTTGTTTCTGTACTTTCAGCAGTTTCTTGTTCAGATTCTGAGTCGGGGGTGCTTTCGGATCCAAATGAAGTATCAAATCCGTAATCGGCTAATATTGAGTCATACATCCCACAGGCTTTGTTGTATTCCCCTGCGTCGAGCGGTTTTTGGGCTTCCTTAAGGCGTTTGCCTATATCGTCTCCGACCTTGGTCATTCATCTTGCCCTCAAAGTTAAGGTCCATCATTCCTTTTATTACGAGCTGATGCCTGTTGAATGCCTGCATGTATTCTGTGCACTCCGCGAATGCAAAATTTGATGAAATACTTAATATGATAACTATCGCTAAAATTCTCATCTTATCCTAACTGTCTCTTATCTTTACTTTTGTATCCTTGTCTTTCCTTTGATTTACGGATTGTATAGGATTTGTATTCTTCAACGCAATTATCAGAGCAACAGCCGTTAAACTCTTCACTGCATTTCTCACATAAGACTATGAAGTCGTCACAAGTGGGGTTCTTACAGTTCTGATAACGGTCACAGCTATTATTACAATGGATACAATGTGTTATAGGTTCCGCATTCGGGTCAACATGAGAAAGAAGCCTCTGGTCAAAGACAAAACATTTCCCCTCCCAATGTGTATTTGGATACTGCTGGCAAAAATTGATAATCCCGTCTTTTAGTTGATAGACATCAGAAAAACCCTCTTTTATCATATAAGAAGTTGCTTTTTCGCACCTTATTCCGCCTGTGCAGTATGTGATAATCTTTTTGTCCTTTTTATCCTCAAGGGATTTAACCGCATCAGGAAAATCACGGAATGTATCTATGTCACTTGTAATAGCGTTCTTAAATTTGCCGACCTCTGATTCATAATTATTTCTGGTGTCGAAGATGATAAACTCTTCGTTGCTTTCATAGAGTTCCATTAATTCCTGAGGAGATATATATTTGCCTGTTTTGTTTAAGTCGAGATCTTGATCCATCCGGATAATCTCTTTTTTTTGACGGACGATCATTTTCTTAAAGGGGCTAAAAGTACCAATCTCTTCTTTGAAATTGATATCGGAGAATTGGCCTTGGCTTGTTAAGTATTCCTTGTACTTATTAATTTGTTCTTGAGACCCGGAGAGAGAGCCGTTAATACCTTCTTTTGCTACGAGTATTTTGCCAAGCAGTCCCTCGTTAGTGCAGAAATCTAGATGCTGCTCTACAAATTCTTCGGGATTCTCTATCTCCGTAAATTTATAAAATAGAATGATATGTATCTGGTTCATAATAATTTCGATAATTATAACTGATTGTCATCTTTTGCAATTATATTCAATAAAGTGATTTTAATATCTCTTAAATAAAGAGAAGAGGAAGCAATTCTTGTTA
>DAOVUC010000234.1 GCA_030632765.1 Candidatus Dadabacteria bacterium | reverse complement strand
CGTAGCTTGCGATATGAACCCCGGTCAATACGATTTCCTTATATCCGGATTCCGCGAGTTTTTCCATCCTATGAAGAATCTCCGGAATATCTAGACTCCGGGAGCGTCCTCTGGCGCGGGGGATAATACAAAAAGAGCATGCGTAGTTGCAGCCGTCCTGCACTTTAAGATATGCTCTTGTTCTGCCTGGGAATATCTCTATGTCGGGGGATTCAAAACCTTTTTTCTTTTCTTTAAAAATGTCAGATATAAAGACCTTGGGTTCTTCTTGTGTCTTCCCTTCTCGTATGATTTTTATAAGGGATGAAAATTTATGAGAGTTCCCTACTACATAGTCAACCCCTTTTATCCCATTTAGTTCCTCAGCGGAGACCTGCGCATAGCAGCCCGTAACCACCACAACCCCATCTGGGTTAGCTCGTTTGGCGCGGTGAATATAGTTTCTTGCCTCTGCGTCTGCTCTATGTGTTACAGTGCAGGTATCAATTACGTACACGTCAGCCTTGTCAGAGAAAGGAACTCGCTTATACTTGCTTTTTGGAAGCTGGTTTAAGATTACAGCAGTGTCGTATTGATTTACTTTACAGCCTAATGTGACTATTGAAATGCTTTTCATATCTAAAGGACCCTGTTTATCCATCCCCCGCCAAGTACTTTCTCTCCCTTATAAAAGACAACTGCCTGCCCGGGGGTGATTGCGCGCTGTGGGTTTTTGAATTCAACTACTGCGTCTGAATCAGATTTCATTGTTACTAACGCATCATCTTCACGGTGACGGTATCTTATCTTAGCTTTTACTTCGAGGGTTTTTTCTGAGCTGTTATCACTACTTCGGATATCAGCTTTTATATCATCGACCCAGGATATTTTTTCAGCCAGGAGTTTGTTTTTATATATCCTATCCTCATCCCCTACAACCACACGGTTTTCTGAAGGCTCTATGCCCACTACGTACATAGGCTTGCCCGCCGATATCCCAAGCCCTCTTCTCTGTCCCACTGTAAAGGAGAAAATTCCCTTGTGTTTTCCCAGCACCTGTCCTTGTGTATCAACTATCTCACCTTCGTTCTCTTTAAACGCCGACTGGCTAATCAAGTAATCTCTATAGTTTCCTGTGGGGACAAAGCAAACGCCGGTGCTGTCAGGTTTCTCAGCTGAATTGAGGTTCAGGTTTCTGGCTATATCTCTCACATCATCTTTTTTTAGTGAGCCCAGAGGGAACATAAGGCGGGACAACTCCTTTTGTTTTAAGGTGTACAGAAAATATGTTTGGTCTTTATTCTCGTCGTCTGCCTTGTTTAAAGAATATCTTCCATTGCCGTTTTCTATCTTCGCGTAGTGCCCTGTGGCCAAATAGTCGGCGCCCAGCTCTAGCGCGCGTTTTAAAAGAAGATCAAATTTTACAAACTGATTGCACAACACGCAGGGGATTGGGGTTTTCCCCGATTCATATTTCTCTATGTAGTCTTTGAACACGAGCTCCTTAAATGAATCCATGAAGTTGACTACATAATGCGGTATGTCCAATTCTTGAGCTACCCTTCTAGCATCTATTACATGATCAAGAGAGCAGCATCCGCCCTCGGCGTCTTTATAATCCACAAGCTGCATAGTGATGCCTATAACCTCATGCCCCTGTTCTTTGAGGAGTGCCGCAACTGTAGTGCTGTCAACGCCGCCGCTCATTGCAACGACTATTCTTTTCTTATTCATAATTATCACAAGATGTTACCTTAGGTGCATAATAGAGACAAATTTGGGGTATAAAGAGTTATCTTCTTAAGGTTGGAATAGTAAAACGGTTTAGATGATGCCCTCTTCTACTCCAACAATCGAATAGTAGGAATCATCTCCTAAAGCAAGCTCGCGTGCCTCGACATATTCGCTTACAGAAAGGTATAACTCCGAGCTTACAATAACTCTCCAGATAGGAGAGATATTGCATATGCTTCTGGCTGTGTCTGTAATTGCTTTTATTCCTTGAGGAACCCCGCTGTCACCATAAACATTTAAGGTTTTTGATTCGATTCCTATTTTTCCGTTTATAGCGATTTTCCCTTCAAGCTTTCTTTCTCTTGTTATTGTAGCCAAGTGTTGTAGTACTTCGACTGCTGAACAAATGGCCCTTAATTCAGGATTCGTCTGTTCTTCGGGCGCGTTGAAAAATGCAACTATTTCATCTTTCATTAGAGCCTCAATAACGCCCCCGTAATTTGAGATGATAGAAGACGCGGACTTTCTGTAATCAGCTAGAAAGGAATTAAATTCAGTTGAATCAAGGGTTGAACTAAGATCTTGGAAGTCTGCAATTTTAGCTACAACAACTGTAACTCTCCTGCTCTTGGTCTCTTGTTCTTTTTCTTCCGTAGCAATAAGAGTAGGTTGAAAAATTGGTTCCTCAACTTCGATATTTTCTCTTCTCTTGAGCAGGTCGAGCATTTGATTGTATGTCTCATATGCCCTTATCATTGTAACATCATCCCCTGCCTCACTTGATTCAAGCTTTGTAGTTAAATCTCCTCTGGACGCTCTTTTCATGCCGGCAATAAGTTTTTCTATAGTATCGGATTTTCCATTTGAGAGGAATGAAAGCATAAGTAGAACTATTATGGAAACAACCAAACCAATTAATCCGCTCCAAATTGCTGTGGATATAGTTAGGCTCTTAAAGTTCGTTTTAACCAGGCCGAGTAAGATTGTACTGTTCTCTGATGTGGTAATGGGGAACATTTCAATGTTATCCCCTTCTTCACTTCCCATGCTTTCTTGTAATACCCCTTCTGAGTCAAGGAGTTTTATATATAATACATCTTGTCTTGAGTTTAAAATATTCTTTGCGGTATCTTGAAAACTTGCGTCAGAGGAGCTAATTAGTTGTATCAGTTCCTGAGCTTTTTGATCGGATAAGGTCGAAGTGAAATAATAGGAGCTGAAAAGTGAGACCAGTATTGATACAAGGACAAATATTGCTACTAAGAGAAAAGAAACACCTGCCCCGGGCTTACTCATCCTTGTCCCTAATCCCATTGTTATTGTGCTCCAATTTTGCAGTCAGTGTTTTGAAAACTAGAATTGGCATAATCTGAATTCATATTTTTCATGATACTAAATAAATTTGCACTAGCAAAAGAATTCACACAGAATCGTAAATTTGTAATCAAAATACAAATCTTTCGGATACAGCACAAAGTGAAACTATAAACTAAACAAACTCTGCCGCAGTAATTACAGGTACAAACATATGGATTACGAATAAAAGGTGCCCGTTATTAAAAGTCTAACTTGATAACGGTTGGATATTAATTTTAGTTCTATTTTGTGAAAATTTCTGAAATTCAACGGTGCCGTCTATAAGAGCAAACAATGTATGATCCCTTCCCATACCTACGTTATTTCCAGGATGGAACTTAGTCCCACGTTGGCGGGCAAGTATATAGCCAGCCAAAACTGTTTCGCCTCCGAATTTCTTTATGCCCAGCCTTCTACCAGCTGTGCTTCTGCCGTTTCTAGTGCTTCCGCCGCCTTTTTTTGTAGACAATTTGGTTTATCTCCTAATTCAAGATGTCCGTTATTTCGACCGTTGTATAACGCTGGCGATGGCCGTTTTTATTACGGTAATCCTT
>DAOVUC010000167.1 GCA_030632765.1 Candidatus Dadabacteria bacterium | reverse complement strand
TCAGGGGAGCATTGCTCACCGGTCCTAACGCAATTGATGATCCTGGGTTCTTTGACGTAAGAATGCTGCATGCTGATATAGTGCTGCCTAACAACTATGGATTCATAAGGGTTGGTCGTCAGCCATTTGACTGGGGTCTTGGTATCCTGGCAAACGGTGGTTGGGATCCTTATTCTGACCTAGGTTTTGTTCTTGACAGGTTCCTATATCTTAAATCATTCGCAGCCGGATCCGGATCTTTAACATTCGTATTCGTTTCGGATAGATTTACACAGGGCAACAGCGTTGTAACAGGTACTGGAGACGGATGGGACGGTGGAGCAGTAGCTCTTATTTTCAACCATCCTAACACGATGGGCACCAACTTCACAATTGGTGGTTATATTTTCCCATACATTCACCAGACCAATATTGGAAGTGCTCCGGGTAGCGGTGTTGGTGGAGGACCTCCTTCAGCAGCGGCCACAGCTTCAGGGATAGATCTTGAAAGATTAACTCTCTATGCTGGAGTTATCGATTTTAAAACAGATCTTTGGAGATTTGTTGGTGAGCTTCAGGGAGCATGGGGAAACCTAAATTTTGAAGGTGTTCCAGGAAATGGAGATGTTGACATAGACGCTTCAAACATCATTTTTGCCACAAGAGTAGAGGTGTATCCCGGATGGCCGCTTAAGATCGTAGCAGCTGAGTTCGGCTGGTCAAAGGGTGATGATGCTGGAACGTCCGGCGTTGAGGGTGGTGCTATATTCTTCAACCCAGCTTACAACATCGATAGCCTACTTTTCAAACACATGATACCTAACCTCTATCAAGTAGAAAGCAGCGTGTACAACGCTTACTACGCAAGACTTTGGGGAACAGTTAAGTTAATGGATTCTCTCTCGTTCACACCACAAGTCATTGTAGCTTTCAACGAAGAAACAAATAACCCGAGTGCAGCAGCTGTAGGCGGAAACGCTTTTCTAGGTAACTTTGATACCTACATGGCTACTGAGGTTGAAGGAACTTTCACCTGGCATATTCATCCAGGGGGAAGCTTCGACCTAATCGGCGGTGTCGTATTTACAGGTAGCAGTTTGGAAGAAATGCTTGAACAGCAGGCTATTCAGACATTAGCTGCAAACGATATAAGTCCTGACAGAGTGAACTATGATCAAACACCATGGACTGTTCAGGGTAGATTGATGATCTTCATCGACCAGTTTTTCAAATAGAAATTAAAGGATAGGAGAGGCTACAAAGCCTTTTTCTCCTTGATGATAAAGCTTTTCACCCCTTCTCTTACGTAAGTAAGGGAAGGGGTTTTTTTTATTGTGATTCAGAATTATATATGAATGGTGTTTTGGAATTGTATATGATTAGTCTTGTGATATTTGTAAAGCCCTTTTAATTAAGTGCCTCATGGTTTGGGTTGACTGATTACCATGGACTGGGAATTTCCCAAACATAAATGTAGGTACTCCTAATACGAGATTATCTTCAGCTTCTTTTTTATTTGCCACTATTTGGTCGAACATGGTACGTTTATCTAAGCAATCTGATAAGTCACTTTTATCAAGGCCGGCTTTTTCCCCTATGTCGAGGATAATTTCGATATCACCTATATTACGTCCTTCAAGGAAGTAGGCTTCATAGGTACCAATATGGAACTCTAGAAACCTGCCTTTAACTTTGGCGAATTCAGATGCCTCAAGGCTTTGTCTTGAATTTGTAGCAAATCCAGGGAGTTTGATCTCCATACTATCCTCTTGGGCCATTTCCCTAATAGTTTCGGCGAATGATTTTGACTTTGGAGTCCTTGTCCGTTTTTTGCCTTGAGGAGGGAATTCCGGATGTATTTCTATGCCCTTCCAATCTATAGTTAAGTTGAATTCACTTGATAATGCTAGAATCCGTTTTGTTCCTAGGTAGCAAAAAGGGCATATATAATCGTAATAGACAGTAACATTCATTTTCTCTAATCTATAATATAGCTGAATATGTACAAGCTCAAATTATTTTCTTAATCACCGGGAAATACTAGAAGGATTTTGAAGTGTATAGCACAACTTAGAGCTTGCATATTTCATCCCTTGAGAAGTCTACTACAAAGAGGAGAGAGTATATGGCACAGCTCCCTGAGGTTAATGCACAGGTTTGAATTTTACTTGTAGCCGATATTAAAGATTAGTGTTTGAAATGTCTGAATCCAGTAAATACCATTGCAATTCCATGCTCGTCGCAGGCATCAATAATATCCTGGTCTCGAATAGAGCCGCCGGGTTGTACAATAGCTGTAATGCCTGCTTTTACAGCCTCATCTATACCGTCACGGAATGGGAAGAAGGCGTCTGATGCTAACGCAGCTCCTTTTGTAGGAAGCTCTGCTTTTATAGTTGCAATCTTTACAGAATCTACCCTGCTCATCTGCCCTGCCCCAATACCCACTGTCTGACCCTCACGTGCGAATACTATTGCATTTGATTTAACGTGCTTGCAAACTTTCCATCCGAATTTAAGAGCACTTAGCTCCTCATCTGTAGGCTTGCGTTTAGTAAGAACCTTCATATTATCAAAGTCTTTATCAATACCCGTATCACGATCCTGTATAAGAGCTCCTCCAATTACCTTTTTGAAATCTAAACCTGCATTAGATTTTAGTGGTAGTTCCGGAGTTTTCATGACACGAAGGTTTTTTTTGCTGGAAAGTACTTCTAATGCCTTTTCTGAAAACCCGGGAGCGATTACGACCTCAAGGAACATAGCTGCAAGCTCAGAGGCCACAGCCTCATCGACTTCTCTATTAAAAGCAACAATACCTCCAAATGAGCTTACGGGATCGCAAGCCTTGGCTTTGAGAAAAGCCTTAACAACACTTTCGTCTGTCGCCACACCGCAGGGATTATTATGCTTAACAACAACACATGCGGTTTCTGAAAAGTCTTTTACAGCTTCAAGTGCGGCGTCTGTATCGTATATATTATTAAGTGATAATTCTTTTCCCTGCAGTTGGATAGAGTTTGAAATGCACGGTTCCTCAAAACCGGACTGCACATAAAACGATCCTTCCTGATGTGGATTCTCTCCGTATCTTAACTTCATCTTTTTATCCATGTGTATTGTGAGACTTGGAGGGAATTTTGTTTTTTCGCCATTCTGATCAATTGCACCCAGGAAATTTGAGATTGCGGCATCGTATCGGGAAACATAAGAGAACGCTTTTACAGCTAGTTTGAAATTTGTTTCAGGTGATATAGAGCCCTTGTTTTTCTTAAGCTCCTTTAGAAGCTCTTTATAATCTTCCGGATGTGTCACTATCGTTACGTATTGATAGTTTTTGGCAGCAGCCCTTAACATAGTTGGCCCGCCGATATCTATATTTTCAATCGCTTCCTTAAAATCTACATCTTCTTTTTTTATTACCTCTTCAAAGGGATAAAGATTAACAACAATCATATCTATGGGTTCAAGGTTATTTTCCGCCATTTGCTGTAAATGAGCGTCATTGTCACGCAGTGCTAGAACACCACCGTAGATTTTAGGGTGTAGTGTTTTAACCCGCCCATCTAGAATCTCGGGTGAGCCTGTATATTCAGAAATATCCATTACCTTAACTCCCGCATCTCTTAACTGTTTTGCGGTTCCGCCTGTGGATAAGATTTCTACATCGAACTCCTTAAGACCTTTAGCAAAATTACTTATACCCTCTTTATCTGAGACACTTATCACTACTCTTTTAATCTTATTCATTTACCTACCCCTTTGTAGAAGTGATTATAAAGACAATCGACACTCTTAAACTTGTGATTTAATTTGGAAGTCCGATGTCTGTACTTTGAGTAAAAACTATTATTTTAGCGCAATGCGATGAAATTCCAATAGGCTGTTTAAAGATTGTAGCAATCTTAGATAGTAAGGCTTTTGAGAAATCGTTAAATGTTACGTATAATCTTTGGGTATAGATTGATGGGTATAATTTATTTGGGTATTTTTCTTGAAATTTAATACTAGATGTAGTGCTATCATAATTGGGGGAATTTTAGAATGAAGAATCAAAAATCGATTAATTTTAAAGTAGGTTTGTTTGTATTGGTTGCAGTCGGCATTTTTGCTATGATTTTATTTTTCCTAAGCGGGGAACAGAGCTATTTTGAAAAGAGCTATACCGTAAAAACTTCATTTAAGAATACTGCCGGGCTTATTAAAGGCGCTGCGGTAAGGCTGTCAGGTGTACGTATAGGAGCTGTAACGGCTCTTGGTTTTGCTAAGGACCCTGTTGGGGATAAAGTGATAAATGTTAGTATGCTTATAAATAAAGATGGGATGGGCAGGTTGAATCCAGACGCTAAGGCTACTATCAAAACAGAGGGTCTTTTGGGAGATAAGTTTATTGAGATACTTCCCGGAAATGAACCGCCTCTTACCGTGCTTCCCGATTCACTCTTAATAGAAAGTCAGACCCCAATAGAGTTTGCAAGTATTATAGGTCAATCCGGAGATTTAATTACCAATGTGATCAGTATTTCCGAAAGTTTAGACAAAATAGTCAAGGGTATTGGTGAGGGGAAAAATCTAGAAAATATAAATCAGACAATTGCTTCTGTTAAAGCAAGCTCTGAGGCATTACAAAAAAATATGGAAGCTATTGAAAAAGGTAATGGAATACTCCATACAATGATCTATGGACCCAAAGGAAAATCGGGCGAAAAAATTGATGAAAATACCCTTATAAAGCTAAATAAAACCGTAGCGAAGCTGGATAAACTTCTCAACCAGGTTAATGAGGGCAACGGCCCGCTTCATGCGCTTGTTTACGATGAGAAACTTACAGCTGAAGTCGATACCACATTATCCAATTTAAGCCTCTCATCTGTTGAATTAAAAGAGACCATGGCAAATTTTAATGAAATATCTGAAATGCTAAGAGG
>DAOVUC010000031.1 GCA_030632765.1 Candidatus Dadabacteria bacterium | reverse complement strand
TTACCATGATGGGATCATCTGTCTATTATAAGATTCCACCAAGTCACTTAATGATGCTTGTAGTTGAAAAACAAAAAACTGTAGAAGTTGACGGAAAGAAAGAAAATAGGGTAGTAAATGTTCCTTTAACTCCAACACCCTTTCCTATTAGCCAATTTGAGGGTAAATGGTATATAGTTATTGCTGTAGGTAAGAAATAAAGGAGAATTTTTTTAAGACTATACAACTAAATATATGAACTCCGAGATAATTGATGAGTGCCCCTGAAGTTCGAAATCCAGTGATTTTATTTGACGGAGTATGCAATCTATGCAGTGGATTAGTTCAGTTCATAATAAATAGAGACTCCTCTGGTATATATAGATTTGCCCCTCTTCAATCAGAGACCGGAAAGCAACTTATCTCAAGATTTGACCTTTCCTATGATAAACTTGACTCAATAATATTAATCGAAAACAACAATTATTATTTAAAATCAACTGCCGCGCTCAAGATTGTACAAAGCTTAGGAGCTCTCTGGCCGCTCTTTTGTGTTTTTATGTTGGTTCCTAGGCCTATTAGAGATTACTTTTATGATATAGTTGCTAGAAACAGGTACAAATGGTACGGAAAGAGGGTGGAGTGTATGATTCCTGGCGCGGATATAAAGAGCAGATTCTTAGAGTAGATAATACGCATAAATGAATACAAAATTGGAGTTTAAAATCGCATCTGAAGACTGGGAGTTTGAGCAAATAAACGAGCTCAACTACAGGACCTTTGTAGAAGAAATACCTCAACATAAAGAGAATATGGATAGATCGCTTGTAGATAAATTCAACAGCGAAAATAGCTACATTATTTGTACAAGAGCTAAGAAATTATTAGGCATGATAGCTGTCAGGGATAAGCGCCCTTTCTCATTAGACCAGAAACTACAAGACCTGAATTCTTATCTTCCTGAGCACAAATCTGCCTGTGAATTCCGCTTGTTGTCTATCGAGCAGGACTTTCGAAATCTGAGAATTATTCAGGGATTACTCCTAGTTTTAGCTAAGTTCGCGGATATAAGGGAATATGATATAGCTCTTATTTCCGCAAATGTAAAAAGGCTCAGGTTCTATAAACAGTTTGGATTTAAGCCCTTTGGTCCCGAAGTCGGAACACAAGAGGCCAGGTATCAGCCAATGTATTTAACGCTCCAATCCTCATGGGACTTTAGGCGGAAATCAAAATTGTTATCTCGTCTTCCAGGCAATTTCTCTCTTAAGAATAATGAGCCTGTAAACCTTCTTCCAGGGCCGGTGAGTGTCGGCGCAGAAGTCAAAAGGGCCCTGTGCGAGCCGCCTGTCTCTCACCGCTCCGAGGAATTCGTAGAAGATTTTCAATTTGTAAAGGAGCAGCTTTGCAAATTAACAGGCTCTAACAACGTAGAGATATTAATGGGTTCCGGCTCCCTTGCGAATGATGCTGTGGCCGCACAATTGTCGCTCGAGGGAGGGAAGGGGTTAATTCTCTCAAACGGTGAATTTGGTGAGAGGCTTATTGATCACGCAAATAGGGTCGGTCTGGACTTTGAATTAATCAAACTCCCCTGGGGCGAGTGTTTCGATCCCAAGCAAATAGAAAATACTCTTGCTCAGAGCCCGGATATAAAATGGATATGGGCAGTTCATTCGGAGACCTCAACTGGGGTTTTAAATAACTTGAAATTGTTGACGGAGATTTGTATTAATAAAGAGACGAGTCTGTGCGTTGATTGTGTGAGCTCGATTGGGACTGTCCCGATTGATCTGAGTGATATTTATCTTGCCTCAGGTGTGAGCGGAAAGGGGCTCGCCTCTTATCCGGGGCTTTCATTTGTATTTTATAATCATGAGATATCGCCTAATTCAGGCTCAATCCCCAGATATCTGGATCTTGGATTTTATGCGGAATCAGAAGGTATTCCCTTTACCGTATCATCAAATCTTATATACGCTCTTGGTGCCTCTCTTAGAGTATTCGATAAAGATAAGAGGTTTCTTGAATTAGAAGAGATATCCGCTTGGGTGAGGGAGCAAATTCTAGACATGGGGTTTCGTGTTATTGCTAGCGGCGACAATGCCGCACCCGCGCTTATAACAATTTCCCTTCCCCATTGTCTTAGCTCAAAGGAGCTTGGGCAAAAAATGCAAGATGAAGGCTTTCTGCTGCATTGGAGGAGCCGTTACCTCATAGAGAGAAATTGGATTCAAATTGCTCTCATGGGAGAATGCTCTCAAGATCAGATAAGACCCCTATTTCAATTATTATCCGGTATAGAGAACCCACTGAGTAGAGCGCTTTAAAAGATTGTTGTATTTATGCTTTGACGAAAGGCTTTTAAAGTTTTATTATCTTTTTAATCAGGAAATTCTAAGGAGGATAAATGATGGCTAGTTTATTAGATCGCATGGTAAGGGCTGCAAAGCTCGATATAAATCGATATGAAGAGGTAGAGGCTGATAAAAGCGCAATGGGTCAAGCGTTGACCGTCGTTGTGCTTTCAAGTGTGGCCAGTGGAATAGGAACAATTGGAATCTTGGGCATTCAAGGTCTTATTATTGGGACAATATCTGCCCTTATTGGTTGGTTTGTATGGGCATATTTGACTTATTTCATTGGGACGAAACTTCTACCAGAACCTCAAACTAAAGCGGATGTAGGAGAGCTTCTTCGTACTATCGGATTTTCTAGCGCACCAGGGGTGCTTAGGATTTTCGGGTTTATTCCGTTTTTAGGTGCTATTATATCTTTTGTTGCAAGTGTTTGGATGCTTGTTGCAATGATAATTGCCGTTCGCCAGGCTCTTGATTATAAAAGTACTTGGAGGGCAATTGGAGTATGCGTTATTGGTTTTGTCATATATCTGGTAGTAATAGCTCTCATATTATCGGTCTTAGGACTTCCCGGGGCATTTTTAAACTAAGATTGATATATTATTAATCAGAGCTTAACATTTCAATATTTGATAAAAACTTTGTAGTTTTGACTAATTTGTCTGAGCCGATTATGTTCTTTTTTGCATCATAGTAAGAAAACGAGGAGTCATCTATTAGTGTTTATTTCCCGTGTAATTAGAGCTTTGTTGCTGGATATTAATTTGTACGAAGAAGTCGAAAACGATAAGAGCTCTATCTGGCAGTCTATGATCGTAGTATTTCTTGCCAGTCTGGCAGCCGGTATATATACATTTGACCTGGGTGGTACCAGAGGTCTAATAATAGGAACAATCGTTACATTTGCAGGATGGGTACTGATGTCTTTCCTTATCTATCTTGTAGGCACCAAACTTTTTCCCGGTAAGGAGACTAAGACTGATGTTGGAGAGATTCTTAGAGTGCTTGGGTTTGCCGCTGCACCGGGAATTTTTATCTTGGTAGCTCTACTTCCTTTAATAAATAAGATCGTTTGGCTTCTTATTCTGGTTATATGGATCTGGAGGCTTGTAGCAATGATTATAGCAGTAAGGCAGGCGCTCGATTTTAAAAATACCTGGAGTGCTATCTGGGTTTGTGTGATCGGCTTATTCGCTTATTTGCTGGTATATTTAATTTTGCTTGCTTACGGGTTACCTAAGCCTATTTGGTCGTAAGGGGGTAATTCTACCCCATTTCTTCTATACTTTGATAATACTTAATGTGAATTAAATTTAACCCCTGGCTTTAGCGGCTTTTTTGGCTTCGTCTTTTAGGATTTTATAGTCGATGCTGTCGATTAGCGCTTTCCAGCTTGCCTCAACGATGTTTTCTGACACTCCTACAGTGCTCCAGTCGCTCTCACCATCACCCGATTCGATAAGCACCCTTACTACAGCATCGGTACCGTGTTTTGCAGATAGCACTCTTACTCTATAGTCTTTGAGTCTAACTTCCCTTAGACTAGGATAGAATTTCTCAAGTGCTTTTCTTAGAGCCTGATCCATTGCATTGACAGGACCGTTTCCAATGGCAGCCATATGTTCCTCAACGCCGTCAACCTGGACTATTATCGTTGCCTCTGTGACAGTCTCATCATCCTTTGCGCGTTTCTCTGTAATAGTTCTTGCACTTTGCAAATAGAAGGGTTTCCTATATTCTCCGATCGCCTTTCTGATAAGGAGTTCAAAAGAAGCGTCTGCCCCTTCAAATTCGTATCCTTCATTCTCAAGCTTTTTAAGCTCGTTTAATATCGTAATCACTCGTTCATCTTTTGGGTCAAGCTCAATACCTAGCTCTTTTGCCTTGTAGAGAATATTACTTCTTCCGGAGAGGTCTGATATTAAAATACGTCTATGGTTTCCTACAACCTCAGGGCTTACATGTTCGTAAGTCTTGGAGTTCTTCATAACGGCGCTTACGTGAATGCCGCCCTTATGCGCAAAAGCACTTTCTCCGACAAAGGCGTCATGCTTTATCGGCGGGAGGTTTGTAAGCTCGTGGATGAAGTGGGATACGTCATAAAGCTTGGAGAGCTCTCCATCTTCGAGGCAGTCCACCTCGAGCTTTAGTTTTAAGTTTGGTATAATCGAGCAAAGGTTTGCGTTCCCGCATCTCTCCCCATAGCCATTTATTGTACCCTGGATTTGCCCCACGCCGCCCCTTACAGCATACAGAGTGTTTGCAACCCCAAGCTCACCGTCGTTGTGGGTGTGAATGCCGAGGTTAGGTTTGTCTAATTGTATGTTTACTTCATTAACAATGGATTCTATCTCCCAAGGCATAGTACCGCCGTTTGTGTCGCAAAGAACTATAACATCAGCCCCTGCATTGTGCGCGGCTTGAATTGCCTGGATTGTATATTCGGGATTATTTTTAAAGCCGTCAAAGAAATGCTCAGCATCAAAAAATACCTCATCCACTCGTTCTTTGAGGTAGGCGACGGAATCGTGGATTACATCAAGATTAGCCTCAAGAGATATTTTGAGCGCCTCTGTTACATGAAAATCCCAGCTCTTGCCGACTATGGTCACAGCGGGAGTTTCAGCTTGCAGCAGGGCTTGAATGCTGCTGTCTTCCTCACAGGTAACTTTTGCCCTTCTTGTGCTTCCGAAAGCAGCAATTTTTGCTTTCCTGAGTCTTAATCTCTTGGCTTCTTCAAAGAATCCTTCGTCTCTTTCATTTGATCCCGGCCAGCCGCCTTCTATATAATGCACCCCAAGTTCGTCGAGTTTTTGAGCAATGCGGAGCTTATCATGAATAGAGAATGAAATACTCTCTCCCTGAGTTCCGTCCCTAAGAGTTACATCATATATTTTTACTCTATTATCGCTCATTTTTCTTCTCCTAATTCAAATGCATCGTGAAGTGTACGCACGGCAAGTTCCGTATATTTTTCTTCTATTACACAGGAAATCTTAATTTCCGATGTGCTAATCATCATGATGTTAATTCCTTCTTTGGCAAGGGCCTTAAACATTGTTGTCGCCACTCCGGAATGAGTCTTCATTCCAACACCGACCAAAGAAATCTTGGTTATCTTATCGTCGGATAATATGTTCTTAGCGCCGAGCTTCTTTGCAATTTCCTCCGTAATTATAATCGATTTTTTAAAGTCTGTCCTAGGCACTGTGAAGGTCATATCCGTATGCCCTTCTATGCTTATGTTTTGAACTATCATGTCGACAACTATGCCGCTGTCGCCAAGAGGGGTGAATATATTGGCCGCAACGCCCGGGCTATCGGGCACTTGGGCAATTGTTATTTTTGCCTGATTTTTGTCAAATGATATTCCTGAAATAAGTATGTTCTCCATATGAGACATTTCTTCATTCTCCTCTACGACCCATGTTCCTTCAGAGTCTGGTTTTGAAGTAGGCCTTACGTGAAGGGGTACTTCAAACTTTTTGGCAAACTCTACAGCTCTGGCTTGCAGCACTTTAGAGCCAAGGCTTGCCATCTCCAGCATCTCCTCATAGGAGATCTTATCAAGTTTTCTTGCGTTAGGGACCATTGC
The DNA here is from genome assembly GCA_030632765.1 of Candidatus Dadabacteria bacterium. Taxonomy (GTDB): domain Bacteria; phylum Desulfobacterota_D; class UBA1144; order Nemesobacterales; family UBA2774; genus CR02bin9. Next base: position 4,396 of record DAOVUC010000031.1, on the reverse strand, counting down.
GGGGTCGGTAGTATATATGCCGTCTACGTCGTCTTTGTAGAGCTCGCATGAATCCGCATCCAGGGCCGCGGCAAGAGCTACTGCTGAAAGATCAGACCCGCCTCTGCCAAGAGTGGTTACATTCCCGTCATGGTCAACGCCCTGAAAACCCGCCACAACCACTATGCTGCCCTTAGCGAGAATGTCTTTAATTCTCTCTGCGTCTATCCTGACAATCTTAGCTTTTGAGTGAGCATTATTTGTAATAATCCGTATTTGATGCCCTTGAAATGAGAGCGCTTCATGGCCTAGGGATTTTATTGTCATTGAAAGAAGCCCTGAAGATACCTGCTCTCCACTTGAAGTTATTACATCCAGCTCTCTTTCATCTGGCGGGTCCATAACTTGAAGACAGAGCTTTACAAGCCTGTCTGTTTCCCCTGCCATGGCGGAGACTACGACAAGTACCTGATTTCCCTGCTCCTTAGTTTTTACGACGTGCTCGGCTACCCACTTTATCTTGTCTAGGTTTGAAACGCTTGTTCCGCCGTATTTTTGAACGATAAGACCCATTCCCTTCTTCCTTCGATTGTAATATTTCTTGTTGTCTCGGAGCCTTCGCTTTCTGACTCCGGAATTGTTATCTCTATTTTTATCGTATGTTCAGGGAATATGCCTTGCACCCTGTCGGCCCACTCTACCGCAGTGACCCCGTCTCCAAAGAAGTATTCATCATATCCTATGCCAAATAGCTCATCTTCACTTGAGACTCTGTAGAGATCGAAGTGATAGAGCGGTATGCGGCCCTCATAACTGTTCATGATCACATACGTGGGGCTATTGGGCTCTTCCTGAACCCCAAGTCCCTTTGCGATCCCTTTAACGAGTACTGTTTTCCCTGCTCCAAGATCGCCCACAAGGGCTATAATACTACCGGGGTTTAGTGATTTTCCAATAATCTCACCAAGTTTGAGAGTCTCATTACTATTATTCAGCTGTAATTCCATAGTTTCCATATTTGCCATTTTTTTTGTTTTTGTGAGGCTTGGAGTAAAACTATCGGATTCGGGTTACCGCATGCTCATCCATTTGAGGGATTTGGCTAATAGCCTTTGGTAATGCGTTCGCGACGTCGCTTGCAATCATGCCCGCTTCCCCGTTTTCACGAGCAATCAAGTCTGCGGCAAGACCATGGGAGAATACTCCTAATTTGCACGCATCGACCGGGTCTAGTCTTTGGGCTAAAAACCCGCCTATAATCCCAGTTAGCACGTCCCCCATACCTCCTGATGCCATACCGGCATTGCCTGTGGTATTTATGAACATTTCACTTGCTGGGGTTGAGATTATAGAGCGCGCACCTTTTAATACCATGTAAACGTTGTATTTAGCTGAAAAATCAAGAGCGACTCCAATCCTGTCAGCTTGCACTTCTTCGGTAGAAATGCCTGCTAGTCTAGACATCTCTCCAGGGTGAGGGGTTAGTATGATAGGAGCTTTAGCTTCATTTAAAACTTTCGGGTTATCGGCTATAAGAGTTAAAGCGTCAGCATCTAATATCATTGGCAATTCCGAGCCTCTTATTATTTCATAAAGAAATTCGCGGGTTTCTTGTGACGTAGATATTCCCGGACCTATGGCAATAGCAGTTTTTTTCTCTTTTGCAATTTCCATAGCTCTATCCAGCGAAACAAGTCCAAATGTCTCAAGATCGGTTTCGGGCAATAGCTCGGTCATAGCCTCTGTAGTTTTTTCCTCCATTATAGGGTTTAAGCTCTTTGGAACTCCAACAGTTACAAGACCTGTTCCCGACCTCTGAGCCCCTAATGCTGCTAAAGCAGCAGCACCTGATTTGCCGGGTGAGCCAGCTAAAATAAAAAGATGTCCATAAGTACCTTTGTGAGAGTCCTCGTATCTGGGCTCTATGATATCAACTACCGATTCACTCGAAAGAAGCTCGTAAGGGATATCCTCCTCAAGAATATTAGGAGTTGTAATATCCGCAACATATATTTCTCCAGCATATTCGACCCCAGGATATATTGAAATACCCAGCTTTGGAAGCACAAAAGTAACGGTGATATCTGCAAGTACTGCTGTCCCCAAAGGGTGACCACTGTTGGAATCAAGCCCGGAGGGTAAGTCAACTGCGAGTGTTGGAACTCCCTGGGAGTTTATGAAATCAATTACTTTTTTATAGAACCCTTCAATCTCACGCTCAAGCCCGGTTCCAAAAAGTGCGTCCACAATAACATCCGCCTGTTTATATTTTCTAAGGTTATCTTTAAGTTCAACAATATTTCCGCCTATTTTCACAAGCGCCTTATAGTTTGTAAGAGCATCCCCTTTGTACTTTTTAGGATGAGACACTATATAGGTGTCAACATCCAAGCCCTCTGATATTAAATGCCGGGCTACTACAAAACCATCCCCGCCGTTATTTCCGCCTCCGGCGAATATGGCGACTTTATCGGCGTAGGCAAAGTTGTCCAATAATACGTCGGCCGTAGCCCGTCCCGCGTTTTCCATCAGGACAAGACCGGGAATGCCGTATTTCTCGATTGTGAGTCTATCTATTTCTCTTACAATTTCTCTGGTTGCTATTTTCATAACCTGCTATAAAAAATAACAAATTATCAGATAAATGTATAGGGACTGATAATACTTGTGTTGAATAAAGAATATGAACTTAAGTAAAAAATGCTGGAATTACATAAAGATTACTGGGCGAATATTTCTTTGATAATGTTGCCGTCAATATTTTTAGGTGGTTTTATACCCAGAGCATGAAGAACTGTAGGAGCGGTGTCGTAGATATATACTTGCTCTTTAATTGTATAGTTTGTTTTAATCTTCTTTCCTACAGCAATCCAGGGTATAGTCATTACGTATGGATGATTGCCTCTGTGAGTATGGTTTTTGCCGCCGTGATCCGCAGTGATAACGATAAATGTTTTATCATAAACCTCAGCTTGCTTAAGCGAGGTTATTATCTTTTCTAGCTCTTTGTCGACTCTTTGTATTGAATCAAAGTATTCCTCTGACATCCAGCCATTCTTATGACCGGGAATATCGGGCTCGGGGAAATGAATTAGTGTAACGCCTGGCATGTTTTCTTTCATAAATGAGGTAAAACTTTCAGTAATTTCCTCAACGCTCGTAGGGCTGTAATTTATTACTTCGATTTTGTTGATACTTTTCGGATTTGCAATAAAATTGAGCTTGTCTTTGCCCGCAAAGACAGCTGTGCTAAAACCTTCTTTCTTAGCAATAGTAAATATCGTCTCAAATTCGGTATAGCCCATATCAGGGTTCCATTCATTTTTATAGGTTCCATGTTTTTCCGGGACTAGCCCCGTAATTAGTGACATATGAGAGGGCAGGGTCTTTGGGGGATCAACTGTCTTTGCGGCCAGGGTAGAAGAACTCTTTTTAATGAGTGCTTTTAGGTTTGGGGCGCCAGCTTTTAAGATTGCGTCGGGTCTAAGGCCATCTATAGTGATAATTAGTGCGTACTCTGCACTCTGTTCACCACAAGCCTTGTCTGAAACTAATAGTAGCGGGGCAAATAATATTAAGAAAATTAGTACTGTATTTCGCACTGCTTAATAATACCCCTAATTAACATTTGGTGGGATTACTTGGCCATACCGGCATATGCTACGGGACGCGTATCTCCAAATGCATTTATAAGGGTATCCATGAATTCCTGTGTATGGTCTTCACAAAAATGATAAATGAGGGTCTCTCGTCCGCCCCTGCTAGAGACTGTAACTTGCTCATAATGTCTGCTGCAGAGGTCTTTTTTGCAAAGAGCGCATGGCTTTATTCCCTGGCGCTCCCCTTCGCTCTCACACCTGGTCCCGTCCTCGTGTTCATAATCGCATTGGTACATTTCAACTGTTATTGTTTTTTTGGACATACATATTCTCCTTGTTCATAAGGCATATTTTATATAAATGTAAGATGCTGTCATTTGATTCGAGTTACATTAATTTTCGCAATCGTTTGAGACCCCACCATACCAATTAAACTAAATCCAAAGGAATAAGTCAATATGTTTTAAGTGGAGCGAGTTTTTTAATCGGAGAGTTAGTTAATTCTGAGTCCATATCCACTCTGGGGTATTGGTCTGGTATCTCCGAATTTATCTACAAGAGTGTCCAGAAATTCATCATTATGGTGCGGGCAGAAATAGTATGTAAAGTGATCCCTCGTTCCCCGGATGGTAACAGTAGTTAATTCGTAATGTGTGATACAGAGGTCTTTATGGCATACACCACAGACTTTGATTGCTTGAGCGTCACCTTCATTTGTGCAGCGCTCACCGTTTTCGTTTTCATGATCACACTGGAATATTTCAAGCTCTATCTCTCTTTTTGACATACGTTTCTATTTAACTAAATCCTTGGATATA
>DAOVUC010000197.1 GCA_030632765.1 Candidatus Dadabacteria bacterium | reverse complement strand
GATGTATGGGAACCGCGCGTGAGCCTGTGTGAGGATCCGGCGATTGCCCGGCATGAACACACTGAGTATCAAAACCAAATTCTCTATCTGACATAGTATCCCTCCTGATAATATAGTACTTATTGTTTTTTAGACGATATAAGCCGCCTATTTACACCTAGAAAATTAATCCCCCCGAATAGCCTTCCATGCTCAATCTTAACACAGCGGTTCATTATAACTTCAAGCCCGGCTTCTCTTGCTCTCTGTGCGGCTTCTTCATGCTCTATAGTAAGCTGCATCCAGACAACCTTAGCTCCAATCTTAATAGCATCTTCAACTATGGGTGGAACATCTTGAGGCAGCCTAAAAATATCTACTATATCAACAGGTTCTGGAATATCAAGCAAACTTGGATAGCATTTCTCACCAAGCACCTCTTCATAAGCCGGATTCACCGGGATAATCTTATACCCATACGTCTTCATGTATTTTGCCGCAAAATGACTAGGACGGTTCCATTTAGCCGAAAGCCCTACAACCGCTATAGTTTTATACTCATTTAATATACGTTTTATGGTCTTTATAGATTCCATGATATTTTCAGTTTATTTATATAATTTACACGAGTTTCTTAAGGTACTACAAACTTTAGTTGACACCATGTGCCCGATTCCATATTCTAAGTTTTATCAATGCGGATAGCTCATTCAAATTCCAGGATAAAAGACCCATTCTTGCCTCCCGGCCCCAAAGGACTGCCGTTATTGGGCTCGCTAATAGATTACTTTAGCGACATGCTTGGCTTTCTTACAAGAGTTTCAGCTGACTATGGGGACATCGTTTATTATAAGCTCGGCTCACGCAAGATGTACTTGTTAAATAACCCTGAGCATATAAAGGACGTACTTGTTACAAATAACAGGAACTTTGAGAAAAGCAGAGCCCTTAAACGAACTAAAATAATACTTGGCGAAGGGCTTCTAACCAACGAGGGTGAGCCGCATATAAAACAGAGAAGAACAATACAGCCGGTATTCCATCATGAGAGGATAAAGTCTTACGGTGATGTGATGGCACAATACGCCTCCCTAGTAGGAGAAGACTGGCAAAACGGTGCGGTAGTAAACATTCATAAAGAGATGATGAAGCTAACGCTAAATATCGTAAGTAAAACTATCTTTGACTCGGATATGGAATCAGAATCAGAGGAAATAGGGAAATCTCTTACGGATATTGTGACTTTATTCCCACGACTATTATTTCCATATTCCGAATATGTAGATAACTTGCCCCTTCCTTCTAACCGTAGATTCCAGCAAGCTAAAGACAAACTAGATTCCATTATTTGCGCAATGATAGAGGAAAGGAGAGCCCGTCCGGGAAAAAGAAAAGACCTGCTATCAATGCTGCTCGAAGCTCAAGACGAAGAGGGCGACGGAGATGGAATGTCAGATCTGCAGGTGAGAGATGAGGCATTAACTCTATTTCTTGCAGCTCAGGAGAGCACAGCCAACTCTCTTGTATGGACATGGTATTTAGTATCTCAGCATCCTGAGGTCGAAAGGAAAATGCAGCAAGAGATTGATTGCGTGCTTAAAGGAAGCCAGCCCACTCTGGATGATCTGGGAAAACTGTCATACACACAAAATGTGTTTAAAGAAGCCCTCCGTCTCTATCCTCCCGCGTGGGCTGTCGCAAGACGGGTTAAGGAAGATTATGAACCGGGTGGATATGTAGTGCCGGCAGGCGCTGATATTTTTATGAGCCAGTATGTTGTCCATCGCGATCCAAGATTATATAAGGAACCGGATAGATTTATTCCTGAAAGATGGAATTCTGAAGAAACCAAAAACCTTCCCAGATTTGCATACTTTCCCTTTGGCGGAGGCACAAGGCGATGTATTGGCGAGCCTTTCGCTTGGATGGAAGGAGTCATTTTGATTGCTACTATTGCATCTAAATGGAAAATGCGCCTGGTCCCGCATCAAAAAATAGTGCCCCAAGCTCTTATTACCATCCGGCCTAAAAATGGTATGAATATGATTCTCGAAAGACGCTAGTCTCTTATCTCGTTCATGTAGTTAAAGTAAGCAAGTATGTTATCCAAATCCTTATCCGACAGATCGGGATGGTCTGGCATCTGTGTGTAGCGATATTTGGAAGGATGTTTTATTAATTCCTTGATCATGTAGGCATTTCGGTAAGCAACTATACTCTGCGGAGCATTGAGATCAGGTCCTACCTTGCCTCCTTCACCGTTCATGGAATGACATCTGACACAGCGTCCTTTAAAAATCTCATAGCCTTTATAAACAGATGAATTTTTCGATACGCCCGATGGAAAAACAGGGGAGTACTGGTCCTCGAATTTAATTAGATTAATAGATGAAAGCTGCCAGGGCCACGGATATTCGTTTTTCGTAGTTTGATCTTGTCCCGCCCATACAAGATAAAAGGGGCCAGGGGTTACCTCTTTAATACTAATCGGCTCCCACTGCTCAAAATCCAGATCGCTGAAAACTATATAACCTCCGGGCTCTTTCAATTTGGAGATTGAAGATACCGCAACGTATCCGTCCAAAGCTTCAAATGCTATATCCGTGTAGTCAGAATTCTTCCACTCATCTCCAAAACCGAATTGCAATACATCCTTCAGTTCAAATCCCCTGTACCTTTTTTCCTTTTCATATATCGGATCATAAAATTTGATCTTATGGGTTTCGATATTCTCCTCCAGATTTTCCAAATCTATATCTTTAACAATTTCTCCGGAAATTAAGAACTTAAGGGATGGATACTCGGATATATTTGAATCTTTACCTTGCAGAAGATTGATCACTAATAGAAAAACCATAATAACAGCTATCAGGATTAAAAGAGATGCAGCTGCTTTATCAGGATCTTTGTAGAATTTTTTGTTTCTTATATTTATGGAAATAGTCATTATAAATTCTTTTGAATCATTTTAATAGGTACATATTATATCTCTATTTTAATAGAATTTCTGTTAAAAGATTCTATATAGTTTTCTCCAGACTAAATTTAAGTTATTTCACTGACCGACAAAACGCATATTGATTAAAATTTCATCCCCATCCATAATATCTTTCCTACTGCGATATAAGGAGCTCTGCCATGAAACTAAAAAATAAAATCGCTTTAATAACAGGTGGCGGCACAGGTATCGGGAAAGCTACTGCTATTCTATTCGCAAAAGAGGGGGCAAGAGTAGTTATCACCGGACGTAGGGAACAAATCCTGCAAGAAGCCGTCGATGAAGCTAAAACGGATAATCTGGAAATTGAGTATGTAAGGAGCGATGTATCTAAAGAAGAAGATTGTAAAGCTGCAGTCGACTACACAGTGAGCGAATTCGGGCGAATAGACATACTGTTTAACAACGCCGGCGTTTCATACATGGGTATAACTCATGAGACCGCCACGGAGTTATGGGACGAAACATTCGATATTAATGTCAAAGGCGTCTACCTTATGTCAAAGTACGCGATTCCTTATATGCTAAAAGAAAAATCAGGCTGCATTGTAAATAATTCTTCAATACTGGGATTAAAAGCCTCTCCCGCTGGTTTTGCAGCTTATAGCTCTTCTAAAGGCGCTGTAAATCAACTTACAAGAAGCATGGCTCTCGAATATGCCGATAAAGGAATTCGTGTTAATGGAATTTGTCCGGGAACTATATACACGCCAATGATAGATGATTTATTTGACAAATGGGGAGATAGAGAAGTTGGTGAAAAACGATATATATCCGTTCACCCGATAGGACGTCTTGCGCAGCCTGAGGAAATTGCTCACGCAGTGTTATTCCTTTGCGACGACAACATTAAATTCATGACCGGCACGATGCTGTCGGTAGATGGGGGAATGAGTGCAAAATAAGCTTTCTTAATTGTGGGATTTACAGGTCAATACAACGCAGAAATATCCTTTATATAAAGCCTGATATTACAGAAAAGTATTATTAAAGTATAATGATTTAAAAAAAGGAGCACTCAAATGACTAAAAAAAACATTGGAGTGGATTACTCTGAACTTCATCAAATAGACAGCCCTGCCAATAGACTTTTAAGAGAATCCATTTGGGGAAAAGAAAACGATATAGGTCAACAATCTTTTATTACGCCTCTATATCT
>DAOVUC010000214.1 GCA_030632765.1 Candidatus Dadabacteria bacterium | reverse complement strand
CAATGCTGGGAAGAACCTATTCTCTGGGCTACGAACCCGATCTTGAGAAAACACTGCTAAGTGGCCCTCGTGCTAAAGTTCTGGACCCCGAGTGGCCCTGGGCGATCTGGTATCCGCTTAGAAGGGAAAAGACATTTGAGACATTGTCTCAGGACGAGCAGCGGGCTGTATTGGGCGAGCATGGTAAATTGGGTTTTAAGTTCGGGCATGCGGGCTTAGGAAGGGATATAAGACTTGCGTGTCACGGGCTCGATAAATACGATAATGATTTTGTGATCGGTGTTTTAGGCAAGGAGCTTTTCCCTCTATCAGCTTTAATTCAGGCAATGCGGAAAACCAAACAGACCTCCCAGTATCTAGAGAGTTTAGGTCCCTTTTTCGTTGGGAAAGTCCTCTGGCAGAGTAAAGCTTAATCTTGTCAAAAAAGTTAGTGCGCCTCAAACAGGTTTACTTCAAATGTGATTTTGCCGCCTTTAGTTAATGCAATCCAAGTAGGGTTAACAGAGTCCCAGTCAGGACTTTCCATGCTGGCTTCATGGTCTTCTTTTGTTTCCCATTGTATTACAGAGACCATTTCGTTCATTTCTGCACAAATGAACTGCTTTACGCTAATAAAACCTTTTTGCTTCTTTAAAATCTGAAGTGACAATTCTTTAATCTCAAGCAATTCGTCTCTGATGTCGTGATCATATACGCACCTGGTGATTGCAAAAACCGACATGTCTAATTCCTCTTATACACATTTCTTATTTACAGAATGTATCTGCTCAAGTCCCTATTTTTTACAATATCCGCGATCTTATCTTTTACATATTTTGCGTCGATTACAATTTTTTCCTCGGTCATATCAGGGGCTTCAAATGAAATATCATCAAGCATCTTCTCCATTATAGTGTGAAGTCTCCTGGCCCCTATATTTTCAGTTGATTCGTTTACATGCTGCGCGGTTTCTGCAATTTCCTGTATTGAGTCGTCAGTGAAAACAAGTTCTATGTTTTCAGTGTTAAGAAGCTCTACATATTGCTTTATAAGAGCATTCTTGGGTTTGGTTAAGATATTAACGAAATCATCAGTTGTTAGAGGCTCAAGCTCTACCCTTATTGGGAATCTTCCCTGCAGTTCCGGTATTAAATCAGAGGGCTTTGAAACATGGAACGCTCCTGCGCCCACAAAAAGTATGTGATCTGTTTTAACCATTCCGTGTTTGGTGTTTACAGTGCATCCTTCAATTATTGGCAGTAAATCCCTTTGTACTCCCTCTCTTGAGACGTCAGGGCCGGCTGAACTCTCTCGCCCCGCGATTTTATCTATTTCGTCAATAAAAATAATCCCTGACTGCTCGACTCTATCTATTGCTAGCGTAACAACATTATCCATATCTATTAGTTTATGAGCTTCTTCTTGTGTTAAAGCTTCCATAGCTTCTGGAACTTTTACCTTTCTTTTCTTTGTTTTCTTAGGGAAAAGATTGCCAATCATATCAGAAATATTCACATCCATTTCATCCATTCCTGAGGGAGAGAAGATCTGTATAGGTGAGTTCTTAGACGTGACTTCAATGTCAATGAATCTCCCGTCAAGCTTTCCTTCTCTTAAGAGCTTTCTAAGCTTCTGCCTGGTATCGCTGCTTGATTCCACTTCCTGGTTCTCAGGATTGGCGCTTGGGGCAGGTAGCAATAAATCTAGCATTCTTTCTTCAGCAAGATCCTCGGCCTTAACTCTTACAGAGGTTTTTTCCTCATCCGTCACCAGTTTTATTGCTATGTCTGTTATATCCCTTATCATAGATTCTACGTCTCTTCCCACGTAACCGACCTCAGTAAACTTTGAAGCTTCAACCTTTAGGAAAGGAGCCTGTGCAAGTTTGGCAAGCCTTCTGGCAATCTCGGTTTTCCCAACCCCTGTTGGGCCAATCATAAGAATATTTTTTGGTGCAATTTCATCTTTTAATTCTGGAGAAACGCGCTGGCGTCTCCAACGGTTTCTGAGTGCGATTGATACAGCTCTTTTGGCTTGATTCTGTCCTATTATATATCTATCTAGCTCAGAAACTGTTTCTCTTGGTGTGAAGAATGTTTCACTCATTTTTATCTAATACCTCTACAGTGATATTTTCGTTCGTATAAATACATATTTCAGATGCTATCTGTATAGATTCTTTTACAACATCCTCTGCGCTTAAATCTGAATACTTCGTAAGCGCTTTAGCCGCAGCTTGGGCAAAAGGGCCGCCTGAGCCTATCGCAATCACATTGTCGTCGGGCTCGAGCACATCCCCGCTTCCGGAGATTAGAAACATCGATTTATTGTCCGCAACAGTAAGCAGCGCTTCTAATCTTCTTAGTATCCTGTCGGTTCGCCAATCCCGCGCAAGCTCAACAGAGGCTCTGCTCAGATTACCTCTATATTCTTCTAATTTAGCTTCAAACTTGTCAAATAAAGTCATTGCATCTGCAGTTGCTCCAGCGAATCCTACAATTACCTTGTCTCCGTATATTTTTCTTACTTTAGTTGCGGAGTGCTTTATCGCTGTTTGGCCGAGTGTAACCTGGCCGTCGCCTGCCATTGCGACCTGCTTGTCTTTTTTAACACAAACTATTGTTGTTCCATGAAAGTTTTCCATTTTTTACGCTCTCGGGTGTGTTTTATCGTAAATCTCCATCAATTTTTCTATCGATGTATGTGTGTAGCGCTGTGTTGTGGACAGGCTCTGATGTCCCAGCATCTCCTGTATAGCTCTTAAATCAGCCCCCCCGCCTAGTAGATGTGTTGCAAAAGTATGCCTTAGAACATGCGGGCTTATATTCTTGGGTATTCCTGAGATCGCAGCATACTTCTTAATTATTCTGTCTATGCTCCTGGTGCTCAGTCTTCCGCCCCTTGAATTCACAAAAAGATAATCGTCTTTGGGTTTCAAATCCAGTCTTTGGGGCAGATAAGTTTTAATTGCTGTGGCGGCTTTTGAGCCTAAGGGAACCATCCTCTCTTTATTACCTTTTCCTAAGACCTTTACGCTCATCGAATTCAAATCAAGCTCATTTAAGTTTATTCCTACAAGTTCACTTACTCTCAAACCACAAGAATAAAGCAGCTCAAGTATGGCTCTGTTTCTTGATCCATAAACATTATCTGAACCAGGTGTTTCTACAAGCTTTACAACTTCATCAACTGTTAAAAAGGTGGGAAGCCTTTTTTCCCCTTTCGGAGTGGGGACTAGTTTCGCGGAATTCGATTTAAGTTTTCCGTTTCTGATCAAAAATTCAAAAAACGTTCTTACCGAAGCTAGTTTCCTTGATATTGATACTTTTTTATTTTTGCCGTATAGCCTGCTTATATATGTTCTGATTGGAGTTTCATCTAAATGCGCAAAGTCGATATCTCCATTATCCGCTGATACAAGTCCCATTTCCTTGAGAACTAAAGCAAATTCTTTGATATCCGCCATGTATGCTTTAAGGGTATGTTTAGAATAATTTCTTTCTGAGCTTAGATAGTCTTCAAAACTGCTTAAGTATTTATCCATGACTTTTAATTAATATAAGCATTGCTTTAAATCTTTCAATGAAGGAATTAATATTGTGAGGATTGTTTAGAGAATAGTCTAATAAATCTGATTAAACTTTTAATGCTAATTAGGATGAAAAAATTAGCTCTCAAGAATAAATAATTCGAAAGAAATTCTATTTCTGAGAGATTTCATCCTTAAAGATAGTAGATACTTTAATCCTTTTTGCGCCGATGTATCTCTTCGCGTAATACTTTTTGTCAAGGTGTGTTATCGACACTTTATGTGTTCCTGAAGAAGCGTGGATAAATAGGTTGTTGCCCATATATATGCCAACATGCGAAGGATAACTTGCATAGGTTTTAAAAAAGACTAGAT
>DAOVUC010000260.1 GCA_030632765.1 Candidatus Dadabacteria bacterium | reverse complement strand
GGATTCATCGGGAGACGCTAAGACCCTCTCAACTTCCTGAAGTGTAATAACGCCAGGAATACTCTTTTTCATCCTGGGAGTTCTTATCTGAGAAGTTGGATTTTCTTTTATGATTTTTTCTACAAGCAGATATTTAAAAAACTGTTTTATGGATACAATGTTTCTAACTGTAGTAGTATCACTAAAACCCTGTTTTTTAAAATCAGAAAGAAAGTCAAGAATGGTCCCGTACGTTATATCCTGAACCGTCTTGATTTTATTCTTATCAAGATACAGGACAAACTTCCTTACATCCCTACCGTAAGATTCTAGTGTATTTTTAGAAAGACCCTTCTCTACCGCCAGATAGGATAAAAAAGAGTCTAAAAGTTGGTCCATATTCTATTTATTATAGACCATTAAGTTCCGATTTCCCAAGAGTTTAAGTACTTTTTCTGCTCGGGGGTTAATTTATCTATATTAATGCCTTTTGCCTTAAGCTTCATTCTTGCAACCGACTGATCTACTGATTCTGGAACATTATATACCCTGTTCTCAAGCTTTTTCGCGTTCTTTACAACATATTCAGCGCAAAGGGCTTGGTTAGCAAAACTCATATCCATCACACTAGAAGGATGTCCTTCAGCGGCAGCAAGGTTTATGAGTCTTCCGTTTCCTAGAACGTTTAGCTTCCTTCCGTTTTTAAGGGTGTATTCCTCTACATATTCCCTGATCTGACGCTTTTTAGTCGATAGGGTTTTTAGACCATCTAAATCAAGCTCAACATTGAAGTGGCCGGAGTTACAAATAATAGCTCCGTTCTTCATATTTTTAAAATGTTCTTTTCTGATTACGCTTATATTTCCAGTCACTGTGCAGAAGAAGTCTCCAATCTTTGCAGCCTCAGCAATAGGCATTACTCTAAATCCATCCATTACCGCCTCAAGTGCCGCAAGATCGTCAATCTCGGTTACAACAACATTTGCGCCAAGTCCCTTTGCTCTCATAGCGAGTCCCTTTCCGCACCATCCATAACCGCAAACAACAAAAGTTGTTCCGGAGATTAATCTGTTTGTAGCCCTGATTATTCCATCAAGCGTGCTCTGTCCGGTCCCGTATCTATTGTCAAAGAAATGCTTGGTATTAGCGTCATTAACTGCCACTATTGGATATTTTAATACCCCATCTTCAGCCATGGCCCTTAAGCGGATAACACCGGTAGTGGTCTCTTCCGTTCCACCTAATAACCCGGCAATTTTCTCTTTTCTGCTTTTATGCAGAATTGAAATCACATCTGCCCCGTCATCCATTGTTATCTGTGGAGACATGTCAATTGCGCTGTTTATGTGACTATAATAGGTCTTCGTGTTCTCGCCTTTTATGGCAAAAACCGAAATCTTATGGTCTTTTACGAGGTAAGCTGCAACATCGTCCTGTGTGCTAAGCGGATTTGAAGCACAAAGTCCAACAGTAGCTCCGCCTTCTTTTAAAGTTATCGCGAGCTGAGCAGTTTCTGTTGTTACATGCAGACACGCGGCGATTGTTATACCTTTTAATGGTTTTTGTTTTTTAAATCTTTCTTTAATTTGCGCGAGCACCGGCATTTCCTGTGTCGCCCATTCTACTCTTAACTTCCCTTCTTTTGCTAGTGCTAAATCCTTTACATCGTATTTCATTATTGCCTCCGTATATTTTCTAAAAATAAGACTATATTTAGTATTTATTCAACTGCTTTTTTGAGATCATTTACCCTGTCGGTTCTTTCCCATGTAAATGCATCACCGGTTCTTCCAAAATGACCGTATACAGCAGTCTGCTGATAAATAGGTTTTAAAAGCTCTAGGGATTTGATAATTCCTGAAGGACTTAAATCAAAAACTTCTTTAATTGCGGAAGATATCTTTTCTTCGGGCACTGTGGAGGTTCCAAATGTTTCGACCATTACAGATACCGGCTGAGTCACTCCTATGGCATAGGCTAATTGCACCTCACACTCTTTTGCCAGACCCGCGGCTACAATGTTTTTTGCGACATAACGAGCCATATATGCGGCGCTTCTGTCAACTTTGGAAGGGTCTTTTCCCGAGAATGCTCCTCCTCCGTGTCTTGCCCATCCGCCGTACGTATCAACGATAATCTTTCTCCCTGTAAGCCCGGCGTCACCCAAAGGTCCACCGGTTACAAATCTGCCGGTCGGGTTTACATGGATTTTTGTATCTTTAGTTATTAATTCTGCACTTATGCTCGGCTTAATTACTTCCTCTAGTACCCCTTCGTAAATTGTTTTACTGTCCACATCATCTGAATGCTGAGATGAGACCACAATTGCGTCAATCGCAACCGGGATATTGTTTTCGTATCTAACCGTAACCTGCGATTTACCATCGGGTCTTAAATAAGGGAGAATCCCTTCTCTTCTTACTTCAGACAGTCTCTTGGCTAGTTTATGTGCGTATATTATAGGTGAGGGCATAAGCTCGGGAGTCTCATCAGTTGCGTACCCAAACATTAGTCCCTGGTCTCCGGCTCCTTGTTCTTTAGACTCTCCGGAATCCACACCCATTGCAATATCGGGGGACTGCTTGTCAATTGCAACAAGTACGCCGCACGTATGAGCGTCGTAGCCCATAGCGCTATCCGTATAACCTATTTCAGCAATTTTGCTCCTTACTACTCCTGATATATCTACTGTCGCGCTTGAAGTTATTTCCCCTGCGACTACAGTCAGTCCTGTAGTAATTAGAGTCTCACACGCTACTCTACTGTGCAGGTCCTGCGCTAACATAGCGTCTAAGATGGCGTCAGAAATCTGATCTGCCATCTTGTCAGGATGCCCTTCCGTTACTGATTCCGATGTAAAAATAAAGTTTTTAAGAGACATAATATTAGTCCTTATCGTAAAGCTTGAGTTAGTTAATAAAGCCGTCTATGGTAAATTGTTTTATTGTTGCTGTCAAGAATCATGCAGCCGCCCATTTTACATTTAGTTTCTCTCCTTCAAAATATACGTGATCATTTATAAATGTTAATTTTACAATCGAAATTTTTTATTGCTAATTTCCCCAGAATATTTTTTAGTGGTATAATCGGTAGCCACAAGTCAACAAGGTTCACATAAATTTACATAAACTAAAGGACGAAAATATGAAAAAATTACTAGCACCCTCCAT
>DAOVUC010000060.1 GCA_030632765.1 Candidatus Dadabacteria bacterium | reverse complement strand
CGAGAAATATATTCTTGAGTTTATTTCTGTCTAAATATGAAAGATATGATAACATTTCCCCTTCATCACCGTGTGCACTATATGAGTCCATAATCTTAACCCGGGCATTAACTTTTCTTTCAACACCGAAAATCCGTACCTTCTTATCACCACGCCTGATCTTCGCTCCTAATGTATGTGGAGCACAATAACCTACAACCAAAATGGTGTTATTAGTATCCCCAATGTGATTTATTAGATGATGTACAATTCTCCCGCCTGTCATCATGCCAGAGGCGCTAATAATAATTGCAGGCCCCTCTAAATAGTTTAGCTTTTTAGAATCTTCTGTTTTACGAATATATTTAAGGTCGTTAAATCTAAAAGGGTTCGGATCTTCAATAATGTATTCAATGATGTCTGAATCGAAACACTCGGGGTGAAGTCTAAATACTTCTGTAGCATTTACTGCCATGGGGCTGTCTACAAAAACCGGTATTTTTGGTAGTCGTCCTTGGGTTTCAAGCTTATCTAAAGTATGAACAAGCTCCTGCGTTCTCCCAACACTAAATGCGGGGATTATAAGCTTACCCTTGTTAGTAACGCAAGTTTCTTGAATTATGTCTAAAAGATCCTCTACGTCCTGAGGAAGCTGGTTATGTTTCCTCCCACCATAGGTAGACTCGCATATTAGATAGTCGAGATTTTCCATAGGAACCGGGTCTTTTAAGATCGGCCGGTCAGGTCTGCCAATATCTCCGCTAAATCCAAACAATATAGGTGGCTTTCCCTTCTGATCGATCTTAAGAGTTACGCTTGCACTTCCAAAAATATGCCCACTGTCTCTGAACTGTACCCATAGGTCGGATCTGATTTTGTGCCATTTATCATAGCTTATTCCTACAAATCCTTCTAAAGCATCATATGCGTCTTCGTGAGTGTAGAGAGGCTTTGCGTCGGGCGGCAGGCCCCTTTTCTTATTTCTCTTATTCGTATAATAAGCGTCACTCTCTTGAATCTTTGCACTGTCTATCAACATTACTGCTGACAAATCCCTGGTTGCGCTGGTGCAGATGATTTCACCCTTAAATCCATCTTTAACCAATTTGGGAATGCGCCCACAATGATCAATATGAGCGTGTGACAGGATCATGCAATCAATATCGGAAGGGTCAAATATCCAATTTGCATTAAAATCATCGAAGTCTTCGTCTCTTCCTTGATATAGTCCGCAGTCTAGAAGTATTTGATACCCATCGTCAAGCGTAAGCAGGTGGCAGCTTCCTGTTACAGTTTGTGCAGCTCCGCAAAATTGTATTTTCATCTATATCCTCTCTAAAGATCTCAAATTTTAGCTTGTATCTAATTTATACCAAACAGTCATTAGGTTTGGATAAAGATACGCTCAAAAGGAATCAGCAAATTAACAATTCATCTTCTAGATTAAGGCGCATTTAAATTATCCTTGTAATTAGTAGTTGCCTCATCAGAAGCTAATTTTTTATCTAAGAGCACATTTTTTATAGCGGTTGCTAAAAATATCCAGCCTACAAAATAACCTAAGCTAGCGCCAAGAGTATTTGCAATTATATCAAGAAATGATGCGCTCCTGCCGGGAATATATAGTTGAAAAAATTCGAGCACTGCGCCAAGGCTAATTACGAGTAAAAATAGGTAGAACCTTTTCTCTGCAGAGTCCTCTGACATATACGCTAAGAATCCCATTCCTCCATATGCAAAAAAATGAGCTAATTTATCACTATACAATCCACTTCCGCCCATTGCAGTAGGTATTAAACTAAGAGCGATTACTAACAACACATAAGCGATAAAAATCAGTTGCGGCATTTATATCCCTGATTATCTTTAGCATGAAGAATCATACAATTATACACAAAGAAACTTTTAAAAATTGATTTTAACACCAATATATTCTTTAATGATATACATCACAAAAATTTTTAACACTTAACTGTCTCAATAAAGCAGTGGAGCTTGGTGAGCTGCCAAAAGATACTGATACGAGAGTGCTTTCACATTTCCTTGCAACCAGTACACATGGAATAATCGTTACCGGTAAATCAGCTGTAGATAGCAAACAAATGAAAGATGTAGTAAATGTAATTTTATCGACCTTACATTAAAAAAAAATTTGGCCATTTGTTGAACGGTCATTCAAATAAAACATTTTTAAGGAGGCATTAAGATATGGCTAGAATTGGATATGTAAAAAAGGAGAACGCTCCTGATAACGTAAAAGCTGTTTATGAGCAGCTTGAGAGAACTTTTGGAATAGTACCAAATGTATTAAAAGCAATGGCTAATAGCACTGAACTATTTATGGGCTTTATGCCATTCTTAGGCGCCGCATTGGGTCCAAGCAAGGCAGATAATGCAACCAAAGAGCTCGCTATTCTTACTACTTCGAAGCTTAATGGCTGCAGTTACTGTACAGCTCACCACACGGCAGCCGGAAAAAGAGCCGGGCTTACGGATGAAAAGATTGCGGCTACGCCGGATGAGACCAGCCCTGAATTAGATGATAGGGAAAAAGCAGTTGTGAGGTTCTCAAAAGAATTAGCTCAGAATGTCGCAGCTAGTCAAGAATCTTTAGATGAACTCAGAAAGTACTTTGACGAGGGTCAAATTGCTGAGCTGAATATGGTAAACGGTGTATTTCATGTATTAACCAGGTTCGCTGATACATTTAAAGTAGAGCTTGAAGAATAGGATGTATTACACTGTGTTGATTAGATAATCAGGGAGGCTTGGTTTGAACCAATTATTATCCACTTCCAACCCGACTTAAATTCAAACCAAGCCTTGTTTTATTTGATCTATCAAAATTTATTCGTCATTTGCCTTACAAATTTCCAGTGCCTTGCTTAATTTTAGAATAGCATCAGAATCATCACCATTAGTTTCAGTAATGTTTTGTACGAGATTTATGAATTTTTCTTTCGAGAACTCGCCGGAAAGTTTCTTAGCAGCACATTTACATTCCGTATCGCATATCTGAGAATCAGAGGTTTCCAAAACACACTCCCTTATGCAATAGGCTGCTAATTTTTCAATTGAACTTTTGGAATCTCCTTGAGAACTACAGGAAAAAACAAAGACTAATACCACTAAACCCAATAAAGGGGACAAATAGTTTTTAACTAAACGTGAGGGAATCTTAGTCAAGACTAATAACCTCCGATTTCTTACGATACTGTGATTCACCGAGGATTAATTTATTATTTTTTAACTCAATTGTTCCTATATCTCGATCACCCCTATTGATTTGCCCAATGCATTTCATGATCAGTCTTTCTTCTATTTTTAATTTCCCCTGATCATCAAAAGACCTGTAGTTCTCCAAAGTAAATCTTGTCAGGAAAACACTCATCGCTACCATGGTCCCGCCACCGCTCGATCTGGTATCCAGTATAAGAATTCCTCCCTTTGCCTTACCTATATATTTATACCCGAAATAATTCTTTCCCCCAGAACCTTCATATTCGTATCCGATATACCCATCTTCAGAAACTTTGTAATCCATAAAGAATTCATTGCTTGAAGCACAAGCTGCAACATCTACAGCCCTTACAATAGGAGGTCCTGAGTCGGCTAGATTGACATTGAACTGTTCCACACAACCCGGGTGTATTGGTTTTTCATTGAAAGTAAAATTCTTATTTGCCTCTTTTAATTCTGATTCTACTTCTTTACTGTTATCAGATTTTGCAATTAAGATTTCTGTATTTAAGTCTTCACATATACCCTGCACCGAAAAAGAAACCAAGATTATTAATGTCCACAATATCTTCAATAGTATTCCTCCTACTAAAACAGTCTATCACAACCTTACCCTACAGGTCTAAGCGCTACAATCGGAATATATTCTGCTAAAATTGATGCGCTTTGCTCTGAAATATCCAATTCCTTACCAAGGATTAATCTCCCGGCTAACATTTTAAAAGCTTTAGGGTTTCTCAACGCATAATTCAATAAAATTTCAGAACCTTCATTAATACCGAGCCTATTTGCAACGGCACCAAATACACTATTGCCTACATGTACCTTAACTTCAGGAGTTTTTTGAATATTGAGAAGCCAATTGGATTTTTCACCCCAACCCGATCCTATATAAAAGATCCCGGACTCCGGATCATTCTTAATAACCTCAAGAACTACACGTCTAGGTTTTCCACTATTACGTCCGACATGTGTGAGCATTAAAAAACGGCCTCCAAGAATAAATCCAAGGCCAGTTTGGTACATAAGAATAGGGAAACGCATAAATAACCTGAATATCCCCGTGGGGAGCTTTTTATCTCTTAGAGGCTTGTGCATAGTGATCAATCTAAATACAATGTAAGCATTAAATCAAAGCATAAACCCATCTGGATAAAACGTAAAGAAAAATGATTCTAGATTTAGCAATAATACTCGCATACTTCGCCGTAATAATGGTTATAGGTATATGGAGCAGAGCGAAATCAGATGTTGGAGTTGAGGAATATTTTCTGAGCTCAAGATCACTTAAGTGGCCATATATCGCAGTTTCCACGATTGCCACCAATGTACAGGCCAATCATTTTATAGCTATGGCGGGGTCAGCATATGTCTTCGGACTTGCTCAGGCGAACCTGGAAATAAATGCCATATTTGGAATACTGATTGCAGCGTTTGTCTTTGTGCCTATCTATCTCAGGATGAAGGTAGTAACAATTACACAGTTTTTTGAAGCACGGCTTGGGGCAAAAGTAGCTCTCACTTATTCGGTATTTATGATCATCCTGTATTCATTTATGTATCTTGGAACAGCTCTTTTTTGGGCAGCTTATGCCGCAAACGGAGTTTTTGGAGAGTTGTTCAATTCCACAAACCTGAGTGTTCCAGTCAGACTTGGAATCCTAATAATCTTCACTGGGGCCTTTTCAGCTATCTATACTTACATGGGCGGTTTAAGAGCCGTTGTGAGAACGGATGTAGTACAGTTCTGCCTATTAGTCTTAGGCGGTTTTGTTATATTGTTCGTTGCAATTCATCATCTGGGCGGCTGGTCAGAGCTCTGGAATACAACAGGTGATTTAATGCACTTACACCTCCCGAGTGATCACGACACGCTGCCCTGGATCGGGATTTTTGGGATGCTGCTTTTAAACTTGAATTATTGGGGAGCAAATCAGGTCATTCTTCAAAGGGCGCTTGCTGCAAAAGATTTAAGACAAGCGCAGATTGGGCTTTTGGTTGGGGGCGTACTTAAGTATGTGATGGCGCTCATAATAATTGTCCCCGGAATTGCACTGGCCGGCATATTAAAAGATAATCCGCTTAAAGACCCGGATCTCACATATCTGACACTTGTGAACGACTTTCTCCCAGCCGGAGTTAGCGGACTAATCCTGACCGGCCTCTTTGCATCCCTTATGAGCACACTAGACTCAATTTATAATTCTGTATCGACACTCTGGTCAATCGACATATATAAGAAATATATAAACCCATCCGCAACTGAAACTGAAGTGGTAAAAGCGGGCCGCTACTCAATAATGGCTTCATTCATAACCGGCACACTATTCGCTTTTATTGTAATTTACGTAAAATTTGGAAACCCTGAATTTCCCCTCACTCATTGGTTTAACTCCATGTCCTATTATATTAAAATCGGTTTTGTAATTATTATAATGTCGGCGATGTTCCTATATTCCCCTTCAAAGAGACTTGTTTTTATTACGATGTTAGCAAGCATACTGATTACGTTTATTTTCCAAACCGCGCTGCCTGAGCTTAACTATTTTGTAAGAACGGCTTGGGTAATAGTAATTGGCTTTTTGATAATTGCGGTGCCGACTGTAATCAGTCACGGATTCAGGCTCCCGGGAGACCGCTTTTTTGAGATTTCACAAAGGAGCATATTACACTTCGGAATAATATTGGCGCTTTCGTTAATCGGCGCTCATATTATATTTCATTGAAAACTTTATTCACTGGGCATCTTTCTTTTTCACAACTATGGGGAATACGCATTTGGGAGCGCCGTAGCCTTGAGTTTGGTAACGGGATTTGTCGAAAGTGAAACCGTGCTTCTTAGGGTCCACCATCTCAAACCAAATTGAATCAAGCTGACAAAGTATGGGAGTTAAAAAAGCCACATCATGAGAAGAGAAGAAATTAAAGTAATAGCATTTCTCTATCTCGATTGCAAAACTGTCTTCCTCATCACTTTCCGTATGCTCGGCAGTCCAGCCAAAGGTTGCACCGTACTGTTTCATAAGCCAGCTGAATATATCCCTAAGACGATCGGGATTATTTTTGCAGGCATCTAGCATTAGCGAAAGAGAAGTCCTCATACTTAAATTATTCACACCTTTCATCATTGCTTTGGAAATGAACTCGACTGTTTTATCTTTATCACCTATTTCTGGAAGCAAGTTGTTATAAGCTGACATTACACTAGAACAAAGCTCAAGATGACCATGTGAAGGAGCGTCGACTATCGATGATTCGTTTTGTTTCTCAATCTCTTTAGCTTCTTTTTTAATGGAATCAACTACAGTATCGGCATCGACTTCAAGCGAATCCTTGATTTCGGATTTTAGTCCGTTCATGAATTGAGAAGGGGCCTGATGGCCGAACATATAATGTTTTATGAAATCACCTAACTCTGACATACTTCAGTCCTCCTTTAATATTAATTGGCAAAATCCGCCTTAACTTGAGCGGTTTCTTGAGCTTTTACTTCAACATCCAATGTTTTCTCAGGCTTGCCTTCGATTTTCAAAGCTTTAAAGATAACAGTATAAAAACCCGGCACTAACACAAACGATTTATAGTCTGTATAGGTACGCCCTGAGGTGATCTGCTCCCCGGTCCTGGAATCTTTAATAGTGGCTATAGAGTCCACAAATACATCTCCCTGAACAGCTCCAACTTTCAACACGCCGCTTGAGAACTGCGCGATTTTTTCAACACTCTCTTCGCCGGTTAGCTCAATACCTGTAAACTCTTGAGAAGGTTTGCCTACTATCTTTACCGCGCTGACTTCTATATCGTACATTCCCGGGTCGAGATCAAAAACCTTTGGGTTTGATTTTGAGCTTGTGTCGGTGCGCCCCTTAGCAACTTGCTCACCTGTGTCCGGATCTTTGATATGTATTGTAGCGTCAACAAACTTTTCTCCCTGAAGAGCGCCTATTTTTAAAGTGCCGCTTGAATAATCAACTACTTTTTCTACTTTCTCACCGCTTACAATTTCTACAGCGTCTAATTTCTGCGTAGGACGGGTTTCAATCTCAAGAGCTTTAATTGAAATATCGTACACGCCGGGATCAAGCTTGAGGACAATCGGATTAGAACCTGAGCTGTTATAAGTGCGGCCCTTTGCGACAGTTTCTTCGGTCTCCAACTTATAGACATATACAGTTGAATCCATCAGCTTACCGTTTCGGACAACTTTTATTGACAGCTCACCAAAACCAAAATCCACTTCTTTCTCTACAACCTCTCCTTCTTTGATTTCTATACCCGTAATCTTACGGCTCTCGACCCCTTTCATTCTAATAGGACTCACTTCAAGGTCATAGATTCCGTCGGGCAGGGATACTATTCTCGGATTCGTATTGGACTTTGAATAAGTCCTTTGTCCTTTGAGTTCTTCACCTGTATTCGTATTTGTTATTTTCAAAAAAGAGTCTTGAAGTTTTCCCTCCGCTGTTACTTTTACTGAGAGCTTGCCTGTGGGAAGCTCCGCGGGAATCTCAACCGCCGTCTCAAGCGCCTCTGAAAGCTCGCTTGCGTTCTGCGCGCTCATATATAGACCGCCCCCCCGCCTGAGCCGCACACTCAAGCTGAGATACGTCAACATCCCCTACATCGAACCCTACGACATGCATGATAAAATTAATCCCCGCGTCCTTAGCTTCCTTAACCGCCTTACACGGATCCCCACCGCACGTCTCTATACCGTCGCTTACAAGAATGACGGTTGTGGCGTATTAGCACGGACAAGATCAAAAGCAGTTAATACAGAGTCAGTAATCGGCGTCTTGCCCTTGGGATTTAACTCTTGAATTTTTTTATTTAGAACGGCCTTATCCAAAGGTGCAGGCGGAACAATCGTTTCTATATCCTTACAGTCTCCCTTGTCTCTATGACCATAAGCTATTAGCCCGACTTCAGAGTTCTCGGGCAACTCATCAACCAAATTTCTAAGCACTT
>DAOVUC010000179.1 GCA_030632765.1 Candidatus Dadabacteria bacterium | reverse complement strand
TGAGAGTACGCAAACAACAATTATATATCTGTAAAAATCTAACATCTAACAACCTCCGGATTGTATTAATAGGAAATGTTGAGTTCCCGCTTGGTCCTAAATAAAATAACTTATAAACCGGATATAAGCCACAAGAAAGCTTTACTCTAAAAGAATAAAGCTATACTCTAAAAGAATAGAGAACCTCAATTTATATCTATTGACGCACCCCGAATCTGTGATAGATTAAAGCGGTCGAATCGAGACATATCACGGAGGTAATTATTTTATGGCTGATACTATTAAGTTTGCCCCAGTTGGTGAAAAAGAAGTCACCAGAGCGATTGTTGAGGGGTTTGCAAATGAATTTACCGAATACATTGAAAGTGATGTGATAGTTGTCGGGGCGGGACCAAGTGGTCTTGTCGCAGCAAAGGATATTGCAAAAAAGAAATATAAAGTTCTTTTAGTAGAAAGAATGAACTATCTAGGGGGCGGATTCTGGATAGGCGGCTACCTTATGAACAAAGTTACTGTAAGGACGCCCGGGAATGAAGTTCTTGATGAAATAGAAGTACCCTACGAGGAAGTCGAGCCTGGTCTATGCGTAGCAGACGGACCGTACGCTTGTTCAAAGCTAATTGCTATGACTTGTGAGGCCGGTGTAAAAATACGTAACATGACTATGTTTGATGATCTAGTTTACAGAGAAAACGGAAGAGTAGCCGGAATCGTTATCAACTGGACACCAATTGCTAACATGCCAAAAGAAATAACCTGTCTTGATCCGATAGCAATAGAGTCAAAACTTGTTATTGACGCCACGGGTCACGATGCTTACTGCGTGAATAGACTCTCACAGCAAGGTTTATACAAAAAACTGCCTGGTCATGGATCGATGTGGGTAGAGAAATCAGAAGAAGCGCTTGTTGAATACACCGGGCTGGTTCATCCGGGATTGATTGCATGCGGAATGTCTGTTAATACAACATACGGCCTTCCAAGAATGGGGCCGACATTTGGTGGAATGTTACTTTCGGGTAGAAAAGCCGCGCAAGTGGCAATAGATATACTTGAGGGTGGAAAAGAAAAAGCCATAGCTTAATATTAGAAACTATCCAGGGGAAGAGGTACTTGTACCTCTTTCCTCCTTTATTTACAACCTATCATTTACCTCTTATTAACTCCATACACTTTTCGCAAGGATTGCCATTATACTGCACTTTAAGCACATCTTCCTGCCAGTGGGAATTAAATAAACAGCAATCCGGATCTTCACAAAACGCATTTCCGGTGATTTCATATCCAACCGCCTGAAGAGCATATGAGGGTAAGATAGAAGAAATATTTGGGTCATCGTATTCGACAAATCTCCCTTTATACATCCTATCCAACTCACTCACATCCCTTCCAGTTTGGATTAGCCGCCCTTTAATATAGTAATACTCTTTAGGCTTAGCAGGAGCCTCCACCAATCCTGAGGTTGAAATAAGGGCAGGAGTTCCCATGAGCACTACTCTTGCGTGATATCTTCTGTTTTCAAAAGTTCCAAATAAACGGCTCGTGAATATTAGGTGGATGAATCCACTTTTAATCTCGTCAGCAACTTTTTCCGCAAGTGCACGATATAAAATTCTCTGAATCCAAAATCCGTCATAAAACTTTCCTGCAGCACTCTCACGCCCTAAAATTCTATTAACTTCTGAAGCAATTTCATTTCTATCAGGGGGATTAGTACTGTCAACAGGGATTGAAATATCCGGTATTTGTACTGAGGATAAATCTTGGCCCAATTTATATATACCTTGCTCCGAAAGGGAGAGAAAATCTATCAGATTACCTCGATCCTCAACGGGAAAACCCAATTCATTGATACGCTCTTGTACTACGTCAATATTTAGTGACGCACAAGGGTAATCTGAGTAAACAAAAATACGGAAGTTTTTTTTCATCTGGGAGAGCAATGAAGAACAATTTAAGAAAAACAAATTGAAACAATACTAAGTTTCAATTTCAGCTATAACTTCAATCTCAACAGGGGAATCAGCTGGGAGTTCTGATACGCCAACTGCAACCCTGGCGTGCCTACCGGCCTCTCCAAAAACCTCAAAGAAAAAGTCCGATGCCCCGTTTACCACCCCTGCCTGAGAATTAAAACCCTCAGCGCTTGAAACATATCCAGTTATTTTTACTATCTTATTGACTTTACTAAAATCACCAATCTCTTTCCCTATTACGGCAAGAGCATTTATAGAGGACACTCTGGCTGCCTGATAAGCCTCCTCGGCCGTGACTTGGGCCCCCACTTTACCTTTAAACAATAGGCTCCCATCCCTAAGCGGTAGCTGTCCGGAAATAAAGAGTAATTGACCGGATATAACTGCTGGTTTATAAGCACCCAACGGATCAGGTGGATCGGGGAGCTTAATCCCTAACTCCTCTAAGCGCTTGTTAACTTCTGTCATCTTCCGCCTCAGCTTTAAAAGCGACGTAAATTGTATTTGAACCCCGTTTAACTAAAAACAAAAAGTTTTGCCCCTCATTAACAGAATCTATGGCTTTGCGGTAATTGTCCAAATTTGCGATCTGCACTTTATTTATTTCTAGAATAACATCCCCTCTAAGAAGCCCCGCCTCAGACGCAAGACTATTGCCCCTTATATCAGTAATAACAACCCCACTGGAATATTCAATATGCAACTTACGCTTTACTTCTGGTGTAATTTCCTGAACGATGAGGCCAAGATTATGTTCAACTTCATTTTCCGGACTCTTTCTGGAATTTTGAGCAACCTGGCTTGGAAGTTCTTCAAGTTTTATGTTCAAAACCTTTTCCTTGCCGTTTCTAATTACTTTCAACTTAGTTTTGGTGCCCGGGGCATAACTAGCTACAATTTTAGGTAATTCGGGCATCTCATCAATCTTATTTCCGTTAACCTCCATTATTATATCACCCCTTTTAACTCCAGCTTTATCAGCAGGGCCACCGGCTGTAACATCCGCTACCAAAGCTCCGCTTTCATTACCCAAATCGAGGCTCTGTGCTATCTCTGGAGTCACCCTCTGCACATAAACCCCAATCCATCCCCTAACCACTTTGCCGCCATTTCTCAACTGTGATACAACATTCTTCGTCATATTAACAGGACTTGCAAAACCAATCCCCTGACCGCCGGCAATTATTGCACTATTAACTCCAATCACCTCACCTTTAAAATTAAAAAGCGGCCCGCCGCTATTTCCCGGATTGATCGCAGCGTCAGTCTGAAGAAAATCATCATAAGATCCAAGCCCTAAAGACCTTCCCTTAGCGCTTATAATCCCAGCTGTCACAGTATGGCCCAGCCCGAAGGGATTTCCTATAGCCAAAACCCAGTCTCCGATTTCAAGCCTGTCTGAATTACCGAATCTAACTGCAGGCAATTTTGTTTTGGGCTCAATTTTAAGAAGAGCCAGGTCTGATTTGGGGTCTGTACCTATTGTTTTTGCGGCATAACTATCCCCGTTCTGAAGAATCACTTTAATATCTGTTGCCCGCTCAACAACATGATTATTTGTGATAATATATCCGTCCTCACTAAAGATAAACCCTGAACCAAGTCCTCTTCTCTTAAATTCTCTTTGAGGACTGTCTCCAAAGAATTTTTTAAAAAAATCATCGAAAGGATCATCCCCCCGGTCACCAAACGGAGATTCAAAAGACTGACTTCCGGCTTTAGAAACACTTGTAGTGCTTATATTAACAACTGAGGGACTTAATTGTTTGACCAATGGCGAGAGGGATTTAAATTCATTAGTTTGCGTATTGCCTTGAAGCTGTAAACCAAAAAAAATCATTGAAAATACTAAGGAAAAAAATAATATTCTTGACTTACTCGTCATTACTTTAATACCTCCAGAGAAAATGATTTGAAGTTGTTTAGTCTCAATCTATACTAGATTAATATCTATATATTTCTTAAAGGATACTAAGTAAACCCCAAATTGCCAGAAAAATATCAATAAAATTATAACTGAGTAATTAACCTCATGTAGTTAAAAAATTAGAAGTATTATTTTAAGAGATAACTATAAACACACAGGGGTTTGTTATATTATATAGGCTCTTTAAGCATGCTGTCCCAATAGCGGACATGAAGCTTGTTTGAATAGAAACGCATGAGAAAATCCCTCATTGAAGATACTAACCGGTTGTCTGCAAAAGCAAATTTGCCCATCATCCTAGACTGATCTTGGATCTTATTAACTCGCGTGTGTCTTCTTGACATGTAGCTCTCAAAAGCTTGTTCTATGTATTTTGAATCAGCCCTGCAAAGCTCATCAGCTAACACTGCTGCGGACTCCATAGCCATGGAGACGCCGCCTCCGGCGGTGGGCAATATAGCATGTGCTGCGTCACCAACCAACACGACTCTACCCTTATGCCATTTTTTCATTTTTAAATCGTTATAGTGGCCATGATATATTTCTTTCGGATCATCAAGACCGTTTAATATTTCAGGTACTAAACCGCCAAAATCTTTAAAATTATCTTGAATTCTGTTAATTCTTGATTCAACTGGATCAGGGTCTTGGGTTTTGTTACTTATGCTTGTGAATACTGATAGCCGGCCCTTTGTCGGCCAAATTCCAAAGAATTTACCCGTAACCCAATATTCAGCTATTTC
>DAOVUC010000245.1 GCA_030632765.1 Candidatus Dadabacteria bacterium | reverse complement strand
GAGGGGTGAACTTTTGCCCACCCCAGTCAGACGCCACAGCTATGCATTCAAGCCGCCCAAGCTTGGGTCTCAGCCCTAAGATAATATTCCCGATGTCTCCCGACATAACATGGACGAGCTCATGCTTTAGTATGGGGTTGGGAAAAGAGTCGTATATAAGATGAATTTCCTTATGAATTGGGTTGGCGATAGTTGTCTCACCGGCCCCCGCTAGTTTTTTTCTAGTCTCCTTGTCGGGATAAATATAGGAGCGTATTTTATCACTAGAGTCTACATCCAAGATCTCTTTTAGCTGTTTATATCTCCATTCGTGGTCTTGAGATATGAGATCTATATTCTTTGCTACAAGCGTGCCGGGAGCATAATAAATGATGAAATTATCTGTTTCTATAGAGCCTGATAGAAAATTCTTGGTAATATAATCGCGCGTATAGCTGATACCGATTTTTGATTCATTTAGATAAGCTGTGATTAATACAATCACGACAATGATCACTAAAATCGTATCCCATATGCCAAACAGGCTGTATTTAAGACCACTGGCTATTCTTAAAATAAGGAGCAACAAAAGCCCCCAGAAAAATACAATAATACGTGAGATGATTAGCGTCAGTGATATTGGGATTGCCTCGTCATAAAGCGGGCCCGGAAACAGGCCGAATATCGGGTTGTAGACGAAGATTGAAAGGCCATAGTAGAGCTTCAATAATGCGTAACACAATATGACTAAAATAATAATGGGTCCAATAAAGATCCCCTTTCTTCCAAAGAAATGTCCCACCAGCATTCCGATAGACGCAGAGAAAAATACTGTGATAGCTGGAATTAAGAGGAAGAATATTGCGCCTTCCCTTAAGTAGCAATCATTTTTTATTAGTGTGCTTATGAGTCCTATCAAAAACGGTATCAGGAGTATTATGGAATTAATAAATAAGATTTCGCTAATTGGGTTTGAAAGCCTGCTCGTCGACCTATTATTCTTTTGACTTGAGCTTATGAGTGAGGCTGAAATAAATACTGATAGAAATGATAATATTACCGCGGATATTGCTGAAAATTCAAAGCCCAGTGTGCCTATCAGAGGGAAGAATGTGAGAACGATCGATGCTACAAATACTAGCGCTAACGATATAAGGACGCTGGGTGAAAGAAGCATTTTCTCAAATGTCATATGAATTTCCATCCGGTTTACATATCTTATTTCTCTAAAACCCGATAGAGAATAGTTTACATTATGTGCCCGGGGGACATAGTGTTTGTTTTATCCGTTTTTAAGTTGGAACGTAATTGGAACTGTGACCCAGCTTGAGATTTCTTTCCCGTTTTTCTTGCCGGGAATGAATGTCCAGTTCTTTACTGCTTCAAGCGCTGATTGGTCCAGTATCTCATGCCCCGAAGGCAGGGCTACGACTATTTTTCCTACCTTTCCATTCTCGAGTACAAGAACCTTTAACTTAACTTCGCCCTCGTATCCTCTCTTTCTGGCAGATCTTGGGTAATTAGGTTTGGGGTTAAGATTGTAATCAGGATATGCAAGTTCGGTATTAGTTCCAGCTATACCGGCAGCCGGGTTATCCGGGGATCCAAAATTTCCATCTTTAACCATTGATGCTGACTCAATTCCTTTCCCCGCATTATTGTCTTTAATAACTTGAGAAGTTGAGGTCGGTGCTGATTTCTCATTGGTTTTTGTTTCTTTTTTTGTAGCTTTTACAGTTTCTTTGTGACTTTCGTTTTTTGTGTTTCTCTTAACGGTATTTTTTGCCGGTTCTTTTTGCAGCACCACTTTTGGTTCGCTGATTTCTTCGTGAGTCAATTGGGTTTGGGCGCTAGTTTGTGAAGCGGATGTTTTACCCTCCTCATTATCATGGCCACTTATAATTCCGACCATTACGGTTCCTGATATTCCTCTTGTGGGTGGGTCTTTAAGGAAATATAATACGATTGCTGAAATCACAACTACGTGAAAAGCAATCGATAAAATGATAAATGGTCTAAGTTTAATATTCTGCATTTTCTTATATCTTTTATAAGATTATACAAAGTTATGACATAAAAATGTAGAGGATATGTATATCAGAAATTTGCAAGCTTCCTTAGAGAATAGTATTTTAATTCTATCACTAACTGTTAAGGAGAAAAATATGGCATATATAATTGTAAAAACTTTATTGACCGCAGTAATAATTGTAGGAATTTCAGAGATAGGTAAACGCTTCACCACATTTGCGGCCTTACTTGCGGCGTTGCCTTTAACTTCACTCCTTGCTATGATCTGGCTATATGCTGATACCAAAGATGCACAACGTATTGCTGACTTATCAATTGCAATCTTTTGGCTGGTTCTTCCAACTTTAATATTCTTTTTGGTACTTCCATGGCTCCTTCGCCAGCAGTATAATTTCTGGCTTTCAATGTTTATCTCGAGCGTGGTAATGATAGCTTTTTATCTGGGTTACGCCACTATAGGAAAGAAATTTGGACTCCCACTCTAGCTCTTAAGTATGAAATATATAAAAGTTTTTTCTAGCTCAATAGCTAGAGGGTAAAATTCTGAGTTGTTTATTATGAAATTAATATTTCCCTGAGTTTTATCATCCCGGTTCTCATCCAACTTTTTACTGTACCAAGAGGCTCGTTCATCTGCCGTGATATCTCACTCTGGCTAAGCCCTTTAAAATATGCAAGCTCAATAGACTGTCTTTGCTGAGGGGTGAGCTCCGAGAGGGCCTTGTCTATAAGTTCACGTTTTTCCCTGACGTCTGATGCCTCGTCCGGAAGGGGAGCATGATCTAAAGAGTCCCCCATTAGCGGTTTATTGGTAGTTCTTCGTTTGTTATCGGAGCGGATCCTGTCTATAGCCCGGCTCCTGGTCATTGTAATCAGCCACGCCGAGGGTGTGCCGCGGCCCGGCTCATAGTCAAGCGCTTTCTTCCATATCTGTTTGAATACATCAAGGGCTACTTCATCCGCGTCCGGATTATTGCTCAAAATTTTATATGCCAGACCATAGACCTGCGATATAGTTGTGTCGTATAGTTTCTTTAAAGCCGACTCACAACCCTTGGCTATCTTGGAAATGAGCATAGCAAGGTCGCGTTCGTGATCTGATAATTTTGTTAATTTCTTTTCACTGTCTGCCATAATTTGCTCTTGCTGTAAGGTAGTAATTTGCAACTTCTTTAAATAGAGTTTTATAATTATATCAAACTTTTGGGTAAAAAGCCCAAATTTCTATAATCAGTTAAAGAACAGAAACATTGGAAATAATCCAATAGTATAGTAAAAATATCCAAACAGCCCGTTAACATCGTAGATATATTTAAATAGGCTGCGGTTTTGTATATATTATTGTTTAGATATTGTTTGAGGTAGAAGTTGCATAGATATATAGAGGTAAAAGTTGCATAGATATATAATAGGAGAGGGATG
>DAOVUC010000172.1 GCA_030632765.1 Candidatus Dadabacteria bacterium | reverse complement strand
TATTAGTACTATCCAAACAACTATATGTCCCCAAAAGAGATAGTTTAATCTAAGAGGTATTGCCTCAAGTACCACACTGTCGAGCCAGACTGTCCCCTCCCCCTCAACTATAAGATTGAGCTTAAGGCGCTCAGGCGTAGTCCCCCTATCTAAGTATAAAATAGTCTCGGCAGGACGCCACTCGGTCGTGCCTGATATGGGTACCCTTGGACCTCGAGAGATAAGCTCCTCTCCGTCCGGGAACTTAGCAATCAACTCTAGATATGAAATACCCCTCATATCTCCAGCGGCTTGAAGATCTTCTGCGCGCATCTGGGCTCTATAGCTCAAGCGTTTATTCCCGAATTCTTTATCGTCTAGTTCAAAGAGCTCCACAACAATGGGCTCTTTTACGCGGATAATTAAAGACCCGTTACCATCACTTGAGACCTCTGTATCTATAGCTACTCCCGACTGAGTAATAATCTCTTTGAGATTAGAGATGGGGAAACTTAGCTTGCCCTCTTCCTGTGCAAGAGATTTATAGCCGGCAATGTTCATAATAGATACTAGTAATACTATTAAATACAACTTGTTTTTCATATTCTAAACTCGAATATAGCATACCTGCC
Organism: Candidatus Dadabacteria bacterium; assembly: GCA_030632765.1. GTDB lineage: Bacteria > Desulfobacterota_D > UBA1144 > Nemesobacterales > UBA2774 > CR02bin9. The sequence continues at coordinate 4,193 of DAOVUC010000172.1, read as the reverse complement.
ATTTTTGACATAAAAAAGCTTATTTAACACCAGTTAAGATAATAATTTGACCCTTATAGTTTCAACAAAGAGGGGGAATATAGAAAAACAAGCTAATTTAGACGCCCTTATTGCTCCGAGTACTCTGTTCATTTGCAGGAGCTATCTTTTGCGGGCTCCCCTCTTTTTTAGGGAATATTACATATTGAGTCACAAATCCTAATACACCTAAAGCTATCCAGCCAAATATGATCCTGTATGTCTGGTTGTCAGCGATACTCGTAATAAATTCAGGATTGAACGGGTTAAAATTGCTACTTACAAAATAGAGGGTTGCCATAGCGACTACCCAGGCTCCAGTAAATGAAGTAATGAGGATGATCATGAACCTCTGAATTAATAAGGATAGGATGCCCCCTGCTAGAGCCGGAACTATGTAGAGTATTGGAGGTGTGTTTATGTTTAGAGAGCTTGCCGTTGTGGAAAATAGGAGAATTCCAAACACGGCTCCTATGAGGAATACTCCGGCTGAGTACAAAAACAGAAATAGCGCGCCAAGTATTAAACCACCAGCCACCCCGGCTATTAATATTATAAGTAGGTCCTCTCCATCTGTAAGTGTATAAGTAAAGCCGGCTACAAATGAGGCGCCAAGAATAAATCCAGCGACAGCCAATACAAATCTAAAGATCCTATAACCAAAGAAACAAAACAGTAGGCCCAATAAAATAGCTCCAGATAGTATGAAATTTAAAAGCATTGGAGGGACAGTCATGGTTTTAACCTTTAATCTTTAGCTTAGCTATTGTTAAATTATTATCAATTAATTATCCAATGATAACAAAGAAATAAGGGAAATATACGATGTGTATTCTAGAATACTTAATGTAACAAACAAAGCTCTAATTTTGGCTCAATTTTAACTTTGCGACAGCATCTTTCATTCGTTCCAGATCAATTCGTTCAAGGAGAAGGACAATAAATAACAAGGTGCAAGCTGCCATATTTATAAGCAGCGCGTTCATCATTTCAGGGGCAATTCCTCCACCTCCGGGACCAAAGACTACAGGGGAAATTCCCCTCATTACTCTGACTGAAAGGTATACAAGCGGGAGGTCTATAAAGGCAATAATTGCAAATACCGCGGCGTACTTGGCTTTTTTTGTATCATTTCCCGCCGATGACCTTAATACGAGATAGACTATGTAGAGTATCCAAAGTATAAAAGTGGTAGTTAGCTGCGGGTCCCATGTCCACCATGTGCCCCAGATAGGTTTGGCCCAGACACTCCCGGTGATTATAGTGAGTGTCAGAAACAATACCCCAATCTCTGCCGAGCAATAAGCCAATATATCCCACTTACGGGTCCCCTTCCATAAATATATTATGCTGGCAATAAAAACTATAATAAACGCAACGGTGGCAACCCACACAGTACCCATATGGAAATAGAATATCCTCTGGATATGACCCATTTGAGGCTCAGTAGGGGCATATATAAAGGCCGCGTAAACTGATGCGATAATGCCGATAAACGCTAATACAAATAGGATACGTCTCATCATATAGATTGGGGTCTTGACTGCTCCTTCTATGATTCGTCTATTACATACTCAAAAATTACCGCGCAAGCGGTCAAAAAGATTATATCGAACGATACAAGGAGTTTCAAAGAAAAACTTGCGGCAAGTAGTGAATTGCCGTCAAGCACTTGCTCACTTAATTTAACAGCACTTACTATAACCGGAATTATTATTGGGAAAAGCAGGATAGGCAACATAACTTCCCTAAGCTTGGTATTGAGCGCCATAGCTGAGAAAAGTGTTCCTACTGAAACGAATCCAATTGACCCTAGGAAAATAACCGGAATTAAAGGCACCAGAGTGGATAAAAAATTATAATTGAAGAACAAAATGAACATCGGTACCATCAACAAGCCTACTAAAAAGACAAAAATAGTATTACTAATCATTTTCCCGGCATATATAAGGCTGCGGTCAGTAGGTGTCAGCAGCATGCCAATTATAGCGTCCCCTTCTTTTTCGAGCGCAAATGAGCGGCTTAAACCCAAAACACCTGCAAAAGTAAATGATATCCATAGCATAGCGGGTGCGGCCAGATCCAGAAGTTCTGCTGAAAAACCAAAAGCAAAATTAAAGATAACTATTACTAGGAGTGCAAAGACAAGCATAGAGGAAAAAAGCTCTTTTGTTCTGAGCTCCGTTATTATATCTTTTTTTATTATTGCCCATACTTTATTCATTAGTGCCTACTTCAAGATTTATTAGTGCCTGCTTCAAGAGAAAATATCACAGTATTATAACAGATAAGAGGTCAAATGTTACAATGTATGGCTCACTCCATATAGATAAAATGTATTATTTCATAATATCAGGAGTTCACAATGTATATATAATGTTATGGGCTAAAAAAATTGAGCGGCAAGTGTAGCGAACTCACCGCCCAATGAGAAGGGAATACAAATAAATTTAGCAAGTCTTTCTTTTTTATTTAACCGGCGTCATGATATCGTAAATACCGCCTACCGATGCAGCGTGGCAACTAATACATCCTTTAGGGGTACCGGCCAGGGTCACACTCATCTTTTTGCCGTCCATTTCTACTTCTTTTTGGGCCACTGTTCCGTCCGGCATGTACTTAACCCAGAAATAGTCGTCTTTTCCGTCTCCGGTTTTGTCCATTACGGTAATAGCGCCAAGTTTTTTGTCGGGCATATAGTTTTCTTTAACTATTATTGACCCCTTGGGCATATCTTTTACGCCTGCTTTAAGCGCATTCGCGGCTGTTTCGTTGATATAAGTTGTAAGGAAAGCTCCGTGGGGGTGTTGTCCTTTATATAATTTGCCCTTTCCGGGCCATAAAGCCCAGTTGCTCTGATACTTGGCGTCTTGAAGAGAGCTCCAGAGTTTAGCGGCCTGCTCGGTAGAATCTCCGCTAATACCTGTTCCCGCATAAATAAAACTGACAGCGAATACAATAATCGTTAAATAGAATAACTTTCTCATATTAATCTCCTTTCTGGGGTTTCTAATATTATAAGATGCGGGAAAAGGTAATCCGTTTCAGATAATTTTCAATTTCTAAAAAAGATGGTTAATAAGATCGCAAGGGGCTAGTACTAATCTTCAACTTTAGAGATATAAAGATCCTTAAAACTAGATCTTTGAATTTCGCTTTTAGGGCAATCAAGCACTATCTTTCCTTTTGAGAGAATCCCAATCCTGTCGCTCAAATCAAGACCCTCATCTATATTATGAGTGGTCATAAGGATTGTGCGTTTGTTGGATTTCAAATCTGAGAGCATTTCTCCAAATATTTGCGATCCATTTTGATCAAGCCCGGTGTAGGGTTCATCTAAGAGTAGAATCTTGGGATCATGAACAATGGCTCTTGCAACGCTAAGGCGCTGTTTCATGCCTCTTGAGAATGTTCTTACTATATCGTTCATTCTTCTCTCAAGGCCAACCTGCTTAATTACACAGCGGGCTCTATTGTCTATATCATCGAGTCCGTATAATGTCCCAAAAAAAGTGATGTTCTCAAGCGCACTCAGATTATCGTATAAATAAGGGTCATGTGAGATAACGCCTATTGTAGATCTAATATTGTTCACTTCTTTTTTTACATCGAACCCACTGACGTGCAAATTTCCCGAGGTGGGATCAGTAAGAGTCGCGAGCAGTTTTATTAAAGTTGTTTTACCCGCTCCATTAGGGCCGAAAAGTGTGAAAAACTCGCCCCTTTTAATATGCAGGTCTACACCGCGGAGCACCTCGAAGTTGCCGAAGGATTTTTTAAGACCATCGGCCTGTATATCGTATTGTGAGTTTTTTGTTGAGATAGCCATGATAAGAGCAAAAACTAAAGCACATTAAATGCAGTGCGTGTTTAATGAAATGTAATCTTCCAACTTGAATTAATAGGATCCTAAGATTATTTTGGATTAAACGTAGCAACTCATTCATTCTTTCCAAGTAACAACTCTAGGATTTCCTGAAAGATAATCATCAATAAGACCTTTTGTTCTAGTTAAACTATCTATATTATCATCAAACATATTTATATAAGTTCGAAATGGATCATCTAGTTGCCCAGATGCGCTTAATTCTAGAAATTCCCTATAAAAGTTATCTAGGGAGATGTCGATTCCTTTTAAGGTTCCATATATTATATGAAGATTTTCCCTATTACAT
>DAOVUC010000142.1 GCA_030632765.1 Candidatus Dadabacteria bacterium | reverse complement strand
GAACTGGGGATAAAGTCACAGTTTCTTCAAAAAAACTGCCTCACTTTAGACCAAGCCGGGAGTTAATAGGTAAGCTCAACGAGGAAGAGTAGATTACTTCTTTTCCTTTGTCGAGAGCAATATTTTTCAGAGCAGTAATCAGAAATTCAATTTACCTTTGTGACTAAAAGCTAAATTGACAATTCCAACCTTTTTGATAGCATTAATTTTCTATGCCACTACTTAATATTCTAACTTTTCCTGATTCTATGCTCAGGGAAAAATGTGACCCAGTTGAAGAGATAGACAATGATCTAATTCAGCTCTTGGACGATATGGCCGATACTATGTATGAGGCTCCGGGAGTAGGACTGGCCGCGCCCCAGGTGGGATATACAAAGAGGGTTATCGTGGTTGATATTAAGCCCAGAGAGTGCGCTCAGGAATCTACAGAAGAGGAAGAGATCCTCTTGCCCCCTGACAGGTCAGAGCTAATTGAACTCATAAATCCTGAAATTGTATTTTCAGACGGTGAGGTAACAGGAGAAGAGGGGTGTCTCAGTATCCCGGGTTTTGTGAGTGATGTGAAAAGAAAATTTGAAGTTACTGTTGAAGGCTATAACCGTGACGGAGAGCTTCTGGAGATTAAATGTGAAGATCTCCTTGCCCGGGTTTTTCAGCACGAGATTGACCATCTGGACGGAATACTATTCATAGACAGACTTGGCAGGCTTAAACGCGAGCTCCTCAAGAAAAAGATTGAAAAAGTACTAGGTAAAGAAGAGAAATACGCAGTTTTATAAATCCTTTTCATTTTAACATCGTACTAAATATATTCAGGAACTTATATGATCGAATATAAGAAGAAGATATCCGCCTAGACAACCTGAGGCTTATTCCTTATTATAAAGCCCCATGCCGTCAAAGTTGTCAGAGGAAATATCCCCATTTTATGTAATGGACGTTTTGGAGAGGGCAAAGGAGATAGAAGCCTCGGGTGAAAGTGTTATACACTTTGAAGTTGGGGAGCCTGATTTTCCTACGCCTGATGTGATATCAGAGGAAGCGATCAGGTCTATAAACGAAGGAGATACTAAATATACACACAGTTTGGGGATGCCCGAGCTTAGAGAAGCGATATCTCAAAATTATGAAAGCTTATATGGTGTAAAAATCCCAGCCAAAAGAGTTGCTGTGACAATGGGAAGCTCTCCAGCATTGTACCTGTCGATCATCTCCTTAATTGAGCCGGGGGAAGAGGTTATAATTACCGACCCCCATTACGCATGCTATCCCCAGATTATCAAAATCGCGGGCGGAATTCCTAAAACATTTAGGATTTACGAGGAAGAGGGTTTTCAAATTGATATCGGCAGATTAAAGAAAGCTATCTCACCAAGGACCAAAGCTATATTAATAAATTCTCCGGCAAACCCTACAGGAGTAGTTCTGAGACCTGATGTGATGAGAGAGATTGCGGAGCTTGGTGTATTCGTGATTTCAGATGAAATTTATCATGGGTTGGTTTATGGGGGAGAAGCCAGAACTATTTATGAATTTACACAGCGCGCGTTTGCGGTAAACGGGTTTTCTAAATTCTATGCTATGACTGGCTGGAGACTCGGGTATCTTATAGCTCCCGAAGAATTTATAAGGCCCATACAAAAGCTACAGCAAAATCTGTTTATTTCGCCCAACCCTTTTGTTCAAAGAGCGGGAGTGAAGGCTCTAAGGCATGCCAGCTTTGAGGCGCTTGAGATGAGAGAGCTTTTTGATGAGAGAAGAAAGACTATGATTGAAGGGTTAAAAGGACTTGGATTTAAAATCAATAGCGAGCCTGGAGGTGCATTCTATGTTTTTGTAGATGCTAAAGGACTAAACCCCAATTCACATGAACTTGCTTTTGATATTTTAGAGAAAGCCCGAGTCGCAATTACTCCCGGGATCGATTTTGGCAAAGGCGGCGAGGGATATTTGAGGCTTTCCTATGCTACGTCTATTCCTAATATTCAAGAAGGTGTTAAGAGACTGGGCGAATATATTCAAAGTAAAGGCATTTCTCTATGAAAGTTCCATCTATTGCCGAAAAAGACATATCCGGGAAAAGAGTATTCATAAGGGTTGATTTTGATGTGCCTCTGAATAAAGAAAGGCAAGTGCTGAATGAGACCAAGATTCTGTCCGTAATTCCCACTATAAGATATGCCATAGAGCAAAAAGCAAAGGTCATTATTGCGTCCAGTTTGGGTAATACAAAAGGTAAGTTTAATAAAAAATATAGTCTTGAGCCTATAGGAGGAATTCTCTCAAGGATACTAAACACAGAAATATTCTTCCCTGAGAACTCCATCGGTGAGGCTGTTAGAAAGATAGGAACTGATATGCAGCCTGGGCAGATAATGCTTCTTGAGAATCTAGATTTTCAAATAGGGGAGGCTGCAAATAGCCCTGAGTTTGCAAAGAAGTTGTCAGCCTCAGCAGATATATACGTGAATGAGGCTTTCTCCGCCTCTGATCAAATAAAAGCGTCATTGAACGCTATTTGTGAATTTTTTGACGAAGTATGTATAGGTTTCCAATTTCAAAAAGAGATTGAGAACTTAGATCGTATTAGAAATCCACAAAGACCGTTTACCGCTATATTCGGTGGCCGCAATGTACTTGGGAAGATCGAAATTTTAGAAAGCATGCTTGATAATGTCGATACCATTATGGTTGGGGGAGTCTTCGCCAATACTTTTCTAAACGTGCTGGGCGGGGAGACAGGAAAATCGGATGTGGATACGGCTGCAATATATAGAGCTAAAAAGTTAGTATCTTCATCTGAAATTAGAAATATTAGACTTATACTTCCCGAGGACTGGGTTACGATAAAAGGGAATTTGAACAATTACTCCTCTTCCTTTATAATTTCTGGCGGTCGTATCCCTAATGACTTGCAGGTTGTTGATATAGGACCTGCCGCTCAGGCGGACTTCGCCAAGAGGCTATCAACAGCGAGAACGGTTCTTTGGACCGGGCCTTTGGGGATTTGTGAGGATCCAGAATTTAGAAAAGGTACGGAAGCTCTGGTAGGGGTATTGGCCCAGTCCGATGCTTTTAACGTAATTATCGGAGAAAATACAGCTCAGATGGCGCTTGATTCAAATGGGAAAGAGGGGAGGAGTTCTATCTCCCGAAGTTTTATATCCCATGGTGGACAAACAGCGCTTGATTATATTAAGGGTAATAAGCTGCCGGCTTTAATGGCTATGGAAAGTCGTATCAAATGAAGAAAATGATGATCGCTGGAAATTGGAAAATGAATCTGCTTCGCCATCAGGCAAGGGAGCTTACTCAAGAGATTATCTTGAAAATAGGTGATGTAAAAGAGGGCGTTGATGTTATTCTTGCTCCTCCATTTACGGCGCTCGATATTGTGGGCGGATTAATAGCAGGTAGTAGAGTCATGCTTGCGGCTCAAAATGTTTTTTGGGAAGACCGGGGGGCTTTTACTGGAGAGATTTCACCTGCCATGCTTATGGACGCAGGATGTAAGTGGGTGATTGTAGGACACTCTGAGAGAAGGGGCATCCTAGGGGAGACAGACTCCATAGTTAGAAAAAAGATTAACGCTTCACTAGATGATGGATTAAATGTAATAGTTTGCGTAGGGGAGACACTTCAAGAGAGGGAAGTTGGTAAGACTATCAAGATTGTTCAGTCTCAGGTCGAGAGCGCGCTTGTAGATTTGGAGCTTGAAGATCTGCAGAGGTTGGTGATTGCATACGAGCCTGTGTGGGCAATAGGGACTGGGAAAAATGCGACTCCACAAGAGGCTGAATATGTACATACCACAATTCATGAAATAACAGGTAGTATATTCTCTCAGGATTCTGAGCGAATAAGAATCATTTACGGGGGAAGTGTTAACGGGGATAATATAGAAGAACTTCTACATATGGACAATATAGACGGCGCACTGATAGGTGGTGCGGGTCTAGATGCGGATTCCTTTGTAAAAATAGTAAAATTAGCAGGAGAGTAGAGAAAAGTGGAACTAATAATTTATTCAATACAGGTTATACACGTTATTGTAAGCATACTGCTTATACTTGTTGTACTTCTTCAGCCCGGAAAAGGCGGTGATTTGGGATCGGTTTTTGGCGGCGGCGGAGGGGGTGGTACGAGTGAGTCGATATTTGGGGCAAGTGGAGCAGTACCATTTTTATCCAAAGTGACAAGAGTGCTCGCTGTTCTTTTCCTATTGAGTTCTCTTACGCTTGGTTATTTTGCCGCTAAGAATGTGGGCTCATCAGTTGTAACTGATATCCCGGCTTCTCAACAGACTACAGATTTTTCACAGCCTGATGAGGCTGCTCAGCCACAAGCGGGGCAAGAACAAACCGCACAACCTTCTGAGGTGAGTGGAGATACGGAGCAATCCGCTCCTGATTCTTCAGAGAGCATGTCAGCGGAGCCTGATTCTTCAGAGAGCAGCGATACGCCACCAGCTAAAGATAGCGAAACACCCCCAGTTAAAGATGAGGGGACCCAGTAAAGGAATTTAGATTTAATATTCAACTTCTTGTGTGCTAAACCCCTATAAAGTATATTAATTGACTATTATTGCTCGGAGGTATTAAAGAATGACATACATAATTGCAGAGCCATGTATTGATGTTAAAGATAAAGCATGCGTTGAGGCCTGCCCGGTAGACTGCATTTACGAGGCTGACAACATGCTTGTTATTCATCCAGAGGAATGTATTGATTGTGGCGCCTGTGTTGATCCTTGTCCGGTCGACGCCATTTTTCATGAAGATGAGCTTCCTGAGAAATGGAGTGACTATACTGCTATGAATGCCGACTTCTTTGAAGGAAAAGAGGGATTAGAGCCGGATCGTAAGGAATGACAATTTTATAAATCAGATAATAAGCAGACCACAAGGGGATATGTCAGAGGCATATCCCCTTTTTTATTTTCATTAATTTTTTTAAGGCTGAGAAAAATTGAAAAAGAAAGGGTCAATAAAAAATAAAGAAACCGTATCAAATAAAAAGAAGAGAGCAAGCAAGATACTCTCTATTCTTCAAGACGAATATCCAAACGCGAAATGTCATTTAGATTTTGACGGACCTTTTGAACTTCTAATAGGATGCATTCTCTCAGCGCAGTGCACGGATAAGAGAGTGAATGAAGTTACTCCGGGACTGTTTAAAAAATATCCTACCGCTCACGGGTTTGCCCGGGCTAATCAACTAGAGCTGGAACAGGATATCCACTCCTGTG
>DAOVUC010000100.1 GCA_030632765.1 Candidatus Dadabacteria bacterium | reverse complement strand
TGGCAATCGAGATCTTGTTCTCCACATCTATTTGACCCCACATGGAACCCGGGGCATCAAGAATGAGTATGATTTCTGAGGCGGAAAGCGTTTTCTCCGATTGCGCCTCTGAAATAGAAGAAAAATTGCTTAAGAGTAAAAGAGCTAATACAAATATGAATACACTTGCTTTATAAAATCTCATAAAAATGCTCCTTGTATAGAAATAATGTTACAGGTTACTTTGTGTGAGAAATCTTACACAATTAAGATCGAAATTTACAATAAAATTTAATCTGATAATTCTTTTAAATTAACAACTAAGCTCACGGGTTTAACCGGCGCTCGCAGATATTCGGGAATAGTGTTTGATATTAGATATCAATTCTGAACGTGAGAGATCCAGGTATCCAGTTTTACAAAATAGGTCAATTAAGCTTAAGAAAGGCAGTTTTGGTGTCGCGCAAATATAAACAGGCTTCCACTCGGGATCAAATTTATTTTTGAAATTAAAAAGACCTTTATAATTGTACGCAAATCTTAATATATGCCCTGCTTTAAACAAGAACGATTCTTGTAACGATTGTTTTAGAGTAACTCCAAGACAATTATCCTTCATTCCTTCGGGTGACACAAAGGGAACCTCACCCAGGCTGAAATGCTTAAAACCTTCACCTCTTAAAACATTCATAACGGATACAAATAATGATTCCATAACACCGGCCCGCGCTTTTTTGTTGCGCAATATCATCTCAGTATGGGCAAAATTATCACCTATTAAAGAAACTGTAAGAACTCCCAGCCACTGGTCATGAGAAGTGCTGAGAACAAAACACCTGCCATTGGAATCAAAAGTATTGTTGAATAAGTACCGCAAGTGAGGCTTAGATCCATACGAGGTATGAGCAATAAACTGAGACACTCTCTGCCGATTATTCTCAGATAGAGATATTTCTTTCACCATGCCCTGTTTATCACCCCTTCTCACAAGGTCAGTTACCGTTCGTGATAGTTTGTTTAAATTTTCTAAATCAACTATCCCTTGTGCTCCCGTTCTAATTAATTCGAAGCCGTTGTCGTTGAGATAACCGGCCAAATCACTGCTGCAACCACGTAATAAAAACCCGCCCGGGAAGCTTGTCTCAAGTTCTACTCTCAATTCCTCAATATTGTATGTGGCGGGTATCTCCGCAGTATGAACCCACGGGAGCCCGGATAACGGCAGATTTACAGAATGAAATTTAGGGGACTCTATTTCTTTATGAGACCAGCTTAGAGGTATATTTTCTTTCAAAATTTAACCAACCAATAACTTATTGGATCAAAATCATACATTAACTATTGAGTTGAGCAAAATTCACTCCCTATGTTGGGAAAAAATCTGACATTCTATTATAATGTATTTACCAATGATCTTTAAGGAGGGATCAAATATGAACTCTAATACTCTTTGGCTAGTACCTATTTTGATATTTGGATTGCTTCTTGCGTCCTGTAATCAAAAAGAGGAGACAAATTCAAACAATAACCAGTCGACTTACGATAGCCCTTTTGAATATTGTAAAGCAGTGGAAAATATCGACACACCGGGACCAGATTATACGGGACCTAAAATGCCCGACGCCATAACTGTGAAATTAAGAAAAGATATGGGCGTTTCCGAATCTATGCCGGATGATATATTCATTGATGGAACATACTGGCGCTGTATGGACGAGAATGTCTATGCTTGCAATGTTGGAAATAATCTACCCTGCCAAGATAAAGCAGATGTTAGCAAAGAGCCAAATGACGGTATGCTTAATTACTGTGGTGAGAACCCTGGGGCGGAATTTATTCCCATGTTTGCAAGCGGGCGTACAACGGTTTATGAGTGGAAATGTGACCGCTCGACCGCTGAGATCCTAAAACAGGTTGCCGAGACGGTCAAAGCTGGTTACATAAAAAATATATGGTATGAAATCACGCCTTGATTATAGTCTTTAAATTTTAGGAATATATAATATATCGGAAGGAAAGTTTTATTTGCGTTCTATAACTTTGTTTATAGCAGCGATAATACCTTTTGAATCAAGACCGAACTTGTGCATAAGCTCATTGGGCTCGCCGGACTCGCCGAACCTGTCCATCATTGCTACATACTCCATCGGTACGGGAGAATTTTTCGCAACGACCTCTGCTACCGCATTGCCTAATCCACCATGAACCTGATGCTCTTCAGCAGTAACAATTGCCCCCGTCTCTATAGCAGCATTAATAATTGCTTTCTCATCAATAGGCTTGACCGTATGGCAATTAATGACCCTTACATCTATGCCGTCACCACTAAGTCTTTCTGCTGCAACTAGCGCTTCATAAACCAAAGACCCACACGCTATAACAGTTACATCCTGCCCATCGCGGTAAGTATCCGCTCTACCAATTTGAAACGGAGTCTTCTCTGTTGTAATTACAGGAATTTTTTCCCTACCAAAGCGCATGTAAACGGGACTTTCAATACCGGCAATAGCAAGTGCTGCCTTTTTAGTCTCCCAATAATCAGATGGGACAATAACAGTTAAATTGGGAAGACACCTGGTTATGGCTATATCTTCCATAGCTTGATGAGTGGCGCCGTCAGGACCGACTGAGATCCCCGCATGAGCGCCCATGATTTTAACATTTGCCATGCTGTAACAGATGCTGACTCGAATCTGATCCCAGTTCCTTCCAGGATTAAACGTCGCGTAGGAAGAGATATACGGGATCTTGCCCGAAAATGCCATACCGGCAGCAATGCCTGCCATATTTTGCTCAGCAATACCTATCTCTACAAACCTCTGTGGAAATGTCTCTTTAAATTTCGCGTTGCGTGTAGATTCCGTGAGATCACAGCACAATACGACAACGTTTTCATCAGCCTGCCCTGCTTCAACAACACCTTCTCCATAACCGTTTCTAGCAGGCACCTGATCCGGACTGTCAAAAATATTCCCAGCTAAATGAAATTTTTTATTTAGACTTTTACTCATGTTCACAAGTTATTTTACCGCCTAAGGATCTTAATTCCTCAAGCTCTGATATTGCTTTATCAGCTTCTTCTTTATTTGGCGGCTTACCATGCCACTCGGGTTTAAATTCCATAAAGTCCACACCTTTGCCTGGAATTGTGCGTGCTAAAAGAACTTTGGGTTTCTCAAATATTGTCTCTTCAAATGCTTCAATTAATCTCCTGATATTATGACCATCCACTTCAATAACATGAAATCCAAAAGACGTGAGCTTGTCCTTTAACGACTCAAGCGGCATTACATCCTCTGTAAATCCGTCAATTTGAATATTATTTCTATCTACGACAAGAGTGAAGTTGTGAAGACGGTTTTTGCCTGCGAACATCAAGGCTTCCCATATTTGACCTTCGTTCATCTCTCCGTCGCCAACCATACAGAATACTCTTGAGCGCTTTTCGTCAATCTTTGCAGCCACTGCCATTCCCACAGCAATTGATAAACCTTGTGCGAGTGGGCCGCCTGACGCCTCTAATCCAGGCAGTGCTCCTTTGTGCGGATGGCCCTGGAGCCTTGATCCAAGTTTTCTCAAAGTTGTAATTTCTTTTTTGGGATAATATCCCGCTTCAGCCAGAGTGGCATAAAGAACAGGGCAGATATGCGCGTTACTCAACACAAATCTATCCCTTTCTTCCCAATCTGGGTTTTTAGGGTCATGCTTCATTATATGAAAATATAGGGTTGAGAAAATATCCGCAGTACCAAGGGAGCCTGCAGAGTGACCGGAGCCGGCTTTCTCAAGCATGATAATAATGTCCTCACGTATGTGAGTTGCCATGTCTTCAAGATATTCTATCTGAGCATCTGTAACCGCCAATATCCGTTACCTCTCGAAATATTTACTGCTCCCCTAATATAATCAATACTGCTTTAGAATTCCACACCTAACATGTATGATCTAAAACACTTAAGACAAATAAGAGTACTTATATTCTAAGGGGTTATTAAAAGAACTTCATATCAGAACTACATATTGCAGCAAATACTAGGACATTTACAACTGAAGGAAAAAGCTATTCCAGTTCACTGGCGCAGTTAAAACAACGGTTGGTATAAGGTAAGGCTTCCAGGCGTTCTATTTTGATGGGACCGTCGCATATTTCACAAGCTCCGTACTCGTTCTTTTCGACGCGGGAAAGCGCTTCGTGTATCTGAGTTAATTCTATACGAGTACTCTCTTCTAATCTCTCAACAACTTCCTCGTTTTCACGCTCCTGGGCCTGTTCGCTCCAATCCTTTGCGTGAGTCTTTCTGAGTGAATCTTCAACCCTACCGAGTCGCTCTTCAAGCTCTTGTTTTTTCAAGTTTAGCTTTTGAATAATTTCTTTATATTCACTCATAACGAGCTCCCTGACTTTATAGAAAAGTCATATAATACTACATTAACACATTTCAAGCCTTTGGATAGAGAACTAAACGGACTTCTACGAAATAATACTAAAATTGAAATAAGGCCGTACTCAATACTTTGATCTAACGAATAAACTAATAATATTGAATCCGTATTACTTTGATGAACTTTTTATCTTAATTTTAAGTGGTACTTAAAGTACTTCTAGAATTGTCTGTTTGAAAATCGGGTTTAGCTGATCCATATCAGTATCTCTGATCATCCAGCAGTCTACTTTTCCAGTATCACGCGTGAGAACGAGGTTAAAGCCATTTTCCTTGCCCCAATACATTTGCTCTTGCAGGCATGTGTAGTCGTGCTTCTCAGTAGCATCGAGATCTTCAATCGGTTTATTTAGAGTGGTTCTCTTAAGCTCGCCAATGTATATATGGCGTGAGTTTTTAGCTCCATAATTTCCTAAATTTTCTGTGTTAAGCATGATATTTGAACTTCTCCCCGTTTTTGTTCAAAACCCATTTCTTTACTTCACCCATAGGATAAGCACAAATTTCCCCATTTCAAGAGGTAATCTTCAATATATTAGAAAATTCACCCAGTTTTCAGATGGAATTAACGGAGATTTAACCCAGTATCACTAGTAGTTGTATAATCCACTAACAAGGTTTGCTTTTTTTACAGGATTCGACGCAGTTGTCGCCCTTTTTTGGTCTACAGCACTGGTTACCATTATCAATATTAAGGCAGCAGCACTGTCTCGCGGTACATGTTTCACTACCACAGCTATTTTGGGCTACTACAATTCCCGCATCAAGCAATCCGGCATCAGCAAAAAGTGTAAAATCTATATCCAAAAAGGCAACTTCCTGAGGCTGAGTAGATTCGGCTTGTACATTATTCACATATATAAATCCACCTGCCAATATTACGATTAAAACCGCGTTTAATATTAGTGCTTTCATTAAGTTTGTCATATTAATTTCCTCCTATTAGGAGTATAAGTACTAAATATTGGGAGTCAATGATATTTTATGAGCTTGCCGGGAACAATTCTGAAGTTCATACATATTGCAAAATTAGCGATATAATCAGAACCAATCTCCCAAAAACTGTAATCTAATAAGTGAAACACTAATTATCAGATATACTATAAAATTTTCGAATTAAAGGAGACTAAGTGCAGTCAATTATTTCAATACAGAATCTGAGCAAAACTTATGACTCTGGCCTAATAGCTCTCAAAAATATAAACCTTGAGATTCGGGAAGGGGAGATATTTGCCCTTTTGGGTCCGAACGGAGCAGGTAAGACAACGTTGATCAGTATTGTTTGCGGCATAGTTAATCCAAGTGAGGGAACTGTACTGGCTGACGGCCATAATATCATTACGGACTATAAAGCCGCCAGGTCTAAAATTGGCCTCGTACCTCAGGAATTAACCACGGACGTATTCGAAACCGTTGGGGCTACAATGAATTTCAGCCGTGGTCTATTTGGAAAGCCTCCAAACCCGGAGCATATAGAAAAGGTACTCCGCGATCTATCACTTTGGGACAAAAGAGACTTAAAAATTATTACTCTTTCAGGTGGAATGAAGCGTCGTGTATTAATCGCCAAAGCGCTCTCGCATGAACCCAAAATACTCTTTCTTGACGAGCCCACGGCAGGTGTCGATGTAGAGTTGCGCCGTGATATGTGGGAGATGGTCAGGAACTTGAGGAAAAATGGTGTGACTATAATCCTGACAACTCATTATATTGACGAGGCAGAGGAAATGGCCGACCGGATCGGGATAATTAACAATGGTGAGATTATTTTAGTTGAGGACAAAGCCACATTGATGCGGAAAATGGGCAAAAAGCAGATCAGGTTGGAACTTCATAATCCCCTCCAATCCATTCCCGATGCGCTTTCAGAACACTCACTAGAGTTAAATTCAGACGGAACCGAATTAATTTATACTTTTGATACACGAAGCAAACAAACAGGGATTACTGTATTGATACGACACCTTGCCGAGCATGGAATAGATTTAAAAGACCTGCATTCGAGAGAGAGTACATTGGAAGAAATATTTGTCAGTCTGGTAACCGAAAAAAAATGAACAT
>DAOVUC010000200.1 GCA_030632765.1 Candidatus Dadabacteria bacterium | reverse complement strand
CTGAAGATTTTTTAGGACGTAGAGGGTTCTTGTAACATTATCTGACTTGTTTTTGTCCCAGCCTCCCCAGGAGCCGTAATAATTATAGTAATATTCTCTTTTGCATTCATTAAAGAGTCCGCCTCTTGAGTATGACCAGCTAAATTCATTTTTGAAATCAGCCATCTGTAGGCTCCATTAGATTACCCTATATTCCATTGTGCAAATTTCCTCAGATACAGTTGAGGACTGTAGTTGTTGATCCTTGCGTGTAATAAAACCAAACTTTTTATAAAGTGATTTAGCAATCTCGTTATCATTGTCGACATCTAAAACTACATTTTTACAGTTTTTCTCTCTTGCTATGAGAATCCCTTCCTTTAATAAAAAGGTGCCGATTCCTTGGCTCCTATATTTTTCATCCACAACTAAGACACTAATATAGAAATCATCTTCCTCTAAATAAGGTGTATAGCCGCTATGGAATAGTTGTGAGCCTACTATTAGATAATTCAGCATTTGAGTCAACCGTAGCTTTATAAAAAGATTTAATAGCACTTTTATTTTGCTTCCTGATTTTCCACAATAGCCAATCACAAGCCCGGCTATTTCATCTTTAGAAACACAGAGGTAAATATTCTCATGACCTAAAAAATTGTTCCCCGCCTCTATTAAATCTTGGACCAAACGCCTTGATTTTTCATCGTAAGGTATATTATTCCCACCTTCGCTGTATGCGCTTAAAATTAAATTGGCTACACTACGAAGGCTATGAGTTTTCAGGTCGAATTTTTTAATTTCCATATTATTCTATAAAAAGTTGTTTGGGGTCATTTTAGTCTAGGTTATAATATTTCCAATTAACAATCAAAGAAGAGGGGTTCATGTCTAATATAGTAGTTCAGGAGCTTAATTCAGATAAGGACTCAATTTATTACCTGGTTGAAGTGATTGAGGAAGATTCTAAAACTACCCATAAAGTGGAATTAAGTAGGAATGAATATGAGATTCTTACAGATGGCAAAGTTGCTCCTGAACAACTGGTTCAGTGCTCATTTGAGTTTTTGCTTGAAAGAGAACCGAAAGAATCAATATTAACTAGTTTTAATATATCCGTTATTTCCCGCTACTTCCCACAATATGCGACGGAGATAATAAGTTATTTCTGATAAGCTTGAATATATCTAGACGGTAAGGAGAGAGATAGCAAAATTATGAAAAGATTCTTCTATATAGTTCTACTTATTCTAATTGTTGCTGGATTTATTTATGTTTACCCCGAGATAGAGTGGTCTTCTCCTGAGGTGCGGGTAAAACTTGAATCTGATAATCTAGGTACCCGGCCATTCGACATTGAGGTCTTGGACAGCGGCAAGGGGTTAAAGAATGTAACTGTGCTGTTGGCGGGCGATCATGGAGAGTCAATTTTAGTAAATAAAAATTATCCCGAGGGTGTTAAGGGCGATAAAATTACTATTAAATTAGATCCGAAAATACTTGGTATTAAGGGTGGGGCTGCCGAGCTTAAAGTTAGCGCTGAAGACAGGTCTCGTCTTAAAATATTTTCCGGCAATACAACTACGGTAAATAAAAAAGTGAATCTCGACCTAGTTCCGCCTAAGCTTGATGTAATAAGCACAGAGCATTACATTAATCACGGTGGGTCCGGGTTTGTTGTCTATAAATCTTCTCCTGATACTGTAAAGAGCGGCGTGTTAATAGCTGATTATTACTTTCCTGGTTATAAAGGTCATTTTACAGACGAAGATGTGTATCTAGCGTTCTTTGCCTATCCGCACGATGTCCAAGCGGATGAAAATATTAAAATTTTCGCCCAGGACCAGGCTGGAAACCAAAAAAATACAGGTTTATTTTATAGACTCAGGGATGTTAAATATAGGAAAAGTGATATAAATATAAGTGAAAAATTTGTTGAAAACGTTATGATCCCAATATCGGAAGAGAATAATTCTGGTGCCAGCCACAAAGAAATATTCTTGAAAGTGAACAATGAATTGAGAAAGAAGAACAATGCCAAAATAAAGGAAATGGGATCTAATTCCAAAGATGAGATGATGTGGCAGGGCGCTTTTCATCAGCTTTCCAACTCAAAAGTGGAGGCAAACTTTGCAGATGAAAGGACTTACTTCTTAAATGAAGAGCCGATCGATAAACAGTACCACCTTGGGTATGACCTTGCGGTTACAAAGAGATATCCCATAGAGGCTGCAAACAGTGGTGTTATAGTGTATGCGGATGATTTGGGTATTTACGGTAATACTGTAATGATTGATCACGGTATGGGCATTCTCACTTTATACGGTCATATGAGTTCTATTGATGTTGCAGTCGGAGATACAGTACAAAGCAACGAGATAATTGGAAGAACGGGCCAGACAGGTCTTGCCTCGGGGGACCATCTTCATTACGGTATATACATTAACGGCGTGGCTGTAAGGCCGATTGAATGGTGGGATGAGAAATGGATCAAGGACAATGTAGTGAACAAAATAAATGAAGCCAATGGAGAGTTTGATTCCCAAAAAGAAGATACGTCCTCTCAAAATTAACATATAGATTCACACTTCAAGCAAAAAAGGATTGTCAACATTGATTATCTATGGAAAAAATCCTGTCAGCGAGCTCCTCTTAAATCCGTCCTCGGAAATTGAGGAAATATTCTTTTACGGAGACCGTTCCCAAACTTCGACCTCGGAAGTTCTGAAAACTGCCAAGAGTAAAGGAGTAAGAATTTCAAGCGTTTCCAAAGAAGAGCTTTCGAAGTTATGCCAATCAACTTCTCATCAAGGTATAGCTGCGCGTATCAAGGACTTCGAATATCACGAGTTAACAGATACTATTTCTCAAGCTAAAGAAAAAGGGGAGAAACTTCTTTTACTTATTCTTGACCATTTGGAGGACCCTCAAAACTTGGGAGCGATTATTAGGACCGTTGATGTCCTTGGTGCTCATGGTGTAGTAGTTCCAAAAGACAGAGCAGCTCCGGTTACACCTGCTGTTGTTAAAGCGTCCGCGGGAGCCGTGAATCATGTGCCCATATCCAGAGTTGTAAATCTGAGTGTTGTAATTAGGGATCTGAAAAAACAGGGTGTATGGATTGTAGGAGCGGATTCTTCAAGTTCTAAATCCGTGCATGAAGAGGATTTTAAGAATCTGGACATAGCTCTACTCATAGGTAATGAAGGGAAGGGGCTCGGGCACAAAATAAAGAGCGAATGTGATTTCCTCGTCTCAATTCCACAGAAGGGTAAAGTCTCATCCCTAAACGCGTCCGTCGCGGCTGGGATTATGATTTATGAGATTAAGAGACAGAGAATGTCCACTTTGATTGGCTAGAAACAAAGCGGTTTCTTTACTCGTTGGATTCGAGGAGTTTATTAAATTCCCCTTCTGTTAAAACTTCAATTCCAAGAGATTGAGCCTTCTCTAATTTAGATCCCGGGTTGTCTCCCGCCACAACATAACTTGTTTTTTTAGTGACAGAAGAGGTTGCACGTCCACCGTGATCTTGTACGAGCTTTTGTGCTTCGTCCCTTGTTAGTGTTTGCAATGAGCCGGTGAATACGAAACTTTGTCCTGCAAATTTATCGCTGAGCACGGTCTTCTCTTTATGTTGAATCTCAATTCCTGATGTAAGCATTTTCGTAACTAAATCTCTATTGCTCTCTAATTCAAAGAAG
Source organism: Candidatus Dadabacteria bacterium (assembly GCA_030632765.1). Classification (GTDB taxonomy): domain Bacteria; phylum Desulfobacterota_D; class UBA1144; order Nemesobacterales; family UBA2774; genus CR02bin9. The sequence goes on along the minus strand of DAOVUC010000200.1, from coordinate 377 downwards.
TGAACTATGCTCTTCGCTATTTCATCCCCAATAGTATGTATATAGACCAGCGATTCTTCCTCTGCTGTCATAAGCGCTTCTATGCTTGAGAAGTTCTCGGCTAATATCTGGGCTACACGCTCTCCCACATGACGTATGCTTAGAGAATTTATAAAACGCTCAAATGAGACTTTTTTGCTTTTGCCTATTTCATCCTCCAGATTTGTAGCCGATTTCTCCGCAAATCTTTCAAGGGGGATAAAATCCCCCTTTTTCAAGTAAAATATGTCTGCCAGGTCTTTGATGAGCTCTTCTTTCATTAACTGCTCTACTATCTTTTCTCCCAGTCCCTCGATATCAAAAGCTTTTCTTGACGCCAGGTGTTTAATGCGCCCTTT
>DAOVUC010000088.1 GCA_030632765.1 Candidatus Dadabacteria bacterium | reverse complement strand
GAACTGGGGGTTCATTGCAACAAAAAGTGAAGTTGCTGAAGCAAGAATCATTTCACCGGGAAAGATTTTCAGGACAAGCAGGTAAATTAAGTATATATTTAACGCACCCAAAGCAAGTGAGAAAAGCCTCAGAGAATATTACTGTTATTCTTGGATATCCCGACAGAAAAGAGGACATTTATAATGCTGCCGCAATTATTCATGACAAAAAATTAATAGACGTCTATCATAAACGTTATTTGCCGAACTACGGGGTTTTTGATGAGAACAGATATTTTCAATCAGGAGTCCGCGCGCCTGTATATAAACTTGATGATGTGATTTTTGGAGTCAATATCTGTGAGGATATATGGTATCCGGGTGATCCGACCAGACGGCAGGCCCTTTTGGGAGACGCCCAAATCATTATTAATATTTCCTCCTCCCCTTATTATGTTTCTAAAGTGGCCTCTAGAGAACGTATGCTTATGACCCGTGCCAGAGATAACTCTGTAAACGTGGTTTTTTGTAATATGGTTGGTGGTCAGGATGAGCTTGTATTTGATGGGCACAGCGTAGTTATCGGAGAATCGGGGGATATATTAGCCAGAGCAAAATCATTTGAGGAAGATCTTTTAATTGCGGATATTAATGTAAACAGGGTTTTTCGATCCCGAATTCATGATCCTAGACGGCGCAAAGAACGTCATGCGCTTGAGGCACATTTAGAGAAAGCTGAAGTAATCGAGGTAGAAGGTCACAAAAGTAAACATAAGACAAAGCCTCCAGTTAAGTCACGAATAGAGGAATTCAATAAAAAAGAAGAAGAGATACTTAGAGCCCTGGTTCTCGGTACAAAGGATTATGTGACTAAAAACGGGTTTAAAAAGGTCGCCATTGGTTTAAGCGGTGGAATTGATTCTGCTTTGGTTGCTGCGGTTGCTGTTGAGGCTTTGGGTAATGATAATGTTATTGGAGTTGCAATGCCCTCAAGGTATAGCTCAAAGGGCAGCGTTAGTGATTCAGAAAAATTGGCTCAAAATCTGGGTATTGAGCTTATTAATATCCCAATAGAAAAAGCCTTTAACTCGTATCATGAGATGTTCTCTAGTGTCTTCAAGGGGAAAAAACAAGACATAACCGAAGAAAATCTCCAGGCTCGTATCAGGGGCAATATACTCATGTCTCTATCTAACAAATTCGGATGGCTCGTTCTCACAACGGGCAATAAGAGTGAAATGAGTGTGGGATACTGTACGCTTTACGGCGATATGGCCGGCGGCTTTGCTGTAATAAAGGACGTCCCCAAAACTGTCGTTTATACGATCTCTAATTTTTATAACGTGTCCGAAGGGAGCGAAGTAATCCCTAGCTCAATTTTAACAAAGCCTCCCTCTGCAGAACTCAGGGCAGACCAGTTAGATACCGATTCACTTCCTCCCTATGATGTTCTGGATCCAATTCTCAAGGCTTATGTGGAAGATGATCTCAGTGCAGAGGAGATAGTCTCCCTGGGATTTAAACGCTCTATTGTAAAGAAGATAATAAAATTAGTGGATCAAAATGAATATAAAAGAAGACAGACTCCCCCAGGTATTAAGATTACTGCCAGGGCATTTGGCAAAGACCGTCGTTTCCCTATTACCAACCTCTATAAAGCCTAAACACCCGCATCCAATGTGCAAAGATCACATTTTTATGTTAAACTGGCCTTTTGGGGTTGACATGATAGTTTCTTGTGTTGACTTGTAGCCTTTTACAACTTAAATTTATTGTGGGTTAGTCGGCCGTAGTTCTAAGGTCAATCCTCTAAGTAATCAATAAAATTACTTCAGTTTAATTATTCTTAGGAAGGTGTTTTTATGAAGCCTGTTGGATATCCGCCTAAGCAGGGTCTTTATGACCCTCAGTTAGAACACGACTCTTGTGGTATTGGGTTTGTGGTCAACATAAAAGGCGAACGATCGAATAAAATTGTCCGAAGCGCAATACAGGTGCTTTTAAATCTTGAGCATCGTGGCGCTTGCGGATGCGAAGCCAATACCGGTGACGGTGCTGGAATATTAATACAGAAACCGCATAAGTTCTTTAAAAAGGTATGTGAAGAAATTGATATATCCTTGCCAGGGTACGAAGACTATGGTGTTGGTTTCGTCTTTTTTCCTCCAGACGCCTCAGAGAGAAGAGTATGCGTGCAGGCCTTTGAAAATATAATAAAAGAAGAAGGACAAGAGGTTCTAGGTTGGCGGGATGTTCCTACTGATAATGACTCATTGGGTAATACTGCGAAAGCATGTGAACCTTATATTAAACAAGTTTTTATTAAACGCAGTGCCGACATAACCGAACAGATGGATTTTGAACGTAAGCTCTATATCATCGGGAAAAGGGCTCTAAATGATATAAAGCTTTCAGGTATGAAAGGTGGAGAATTTCTATATGTAGCAAGTCTTTCAAGCAAGACTACTGTGTACAAAGGAATGCTCACGACCTGGCAGCTCGATAAATACTATCCCGATTTAAATGATCCAGATATGGAATCGGCAATAGCGCTAGTTCACTCTCGTTTTAGTACTAATACATTTCCAAGCTGGGATCGTTCTCATCCTTACCGCTATATTGTTCATAACGGTGAGATAAATACCATGAGAGGCAATATTAACTGGATGCATGCGCGTCAGGCTGTGTTGTCATCGGAGCTTTTCGGAGATGATCTGGAAAAGGCCTTCCCGATTATCTCACCTGATGGTAGTGATTCCGGCAACTTTGATAACTGTGTTGAATTCCTTACCTTAGCCGGGCGTCCGATAGAACATGCTGTTATGATGATGATCCCAGAGCCATGGTCCAAACATGAAACTATGAGCAACGAGAAAAAGGCTTTCTATGAATACCATAGCTGTCTAATGGAACCCTGGGATGGACCTGCCTCAATTGCTTTTACAGACGGAACAAAAGTAGGGGCTGTGCTTGATAGAAACGGTCTACGACCTTCTCGTTATTATGTAACAAAAGACGATATGGTTATTATGGGCTCTGAGGTAGGGGTGCTGGACGTACCTGCAGAGATGGTCTTATATAAGGGTAGGTTGCAGCCGGGAAGAATGTTTTTGATTGATACCGAGGAAGGCCGCATCGTAGAAGACGAAGAACTTAAAGATAAGCTTTCTAAAGAAAAACCATACAGAGAGTGGCTTGATAATAATCTGTTGCCGCTCAATGATATAGAAGCCACCCAAGATAAAGCGGATGAAGAAGCTTCTAGTCATGAGAAGGTACTACTAAGACAAAGGGCTTTCGGATATACATTTGAAGATCTTAGGGTTCTTATAGGACCTATGGCTAGTAACGCTGTTGAACCTGTGGGTTCTATGGGTAAGGATACTCCTATAGCCGTTCTTTCAAGCAAGCCAAGACTCTTATATGAGTATTTCAAGCAGCTATTTGCCCAGGTGACAAACCCGGCAATAGATTCAATTCGTGAAGAGCTTATTACGGCAACCGAGATGACTCTTGGCCCAGAGCCAAATATTTTAAATCCGGCTCCTGAGAACTGCAGGAAAATTTGGCTTGATTCACCTGCACTAACAAACGAAGATCTCGGGAAGATTAAAAACCTTGATAATGAAAACTTTAAATCGGCCACTCTTCCAATCTTGTTTAAAATATCAGATGGTAGCAGGGGGTTAGAGCAGGCTTTGGATGAACTATTTGAGAATGCTGATAAAGCGATATCTCAAGGCGCAAACATTTTAATACTCTCAGATAGGGGATTTAACAAAGACAATGCTCCGATTCCGGCTCTTTTAGCATCAGCAGGCCTGCACCATCACTTAATAAGAAACGGAAACCGGATGAAAGTCGGTTTAGTGCTTGAATCCGGGGATCCAAGAGAGGTCCATCATTTTGCAGTACTTATTGGTTATGGAATAAGTGCTATTAATCCTTATCTGGCTTATGAGACCATAGAAGACATGATTAATGAGGGGATGCTTACAGGAATCGATAAGGAAAAGGCCCTAATTAATTATAATAAAAGTGTTGTTAAAGGTGTTGTAAAAACAATGTCTAAAATCGGTATCTCTGCTATTCAGAGCTATCATGGAGCCCAGATATTTGAAGCAATAGGGCTCAATCACGATTTTGTCGACAAGTATTTCACCTGGACTCCGACAAGGATTAAAGGGGCAGGGATAGAAGTCATAACTGAGGAAATTAAACTAAGACACAATACTGCGTACCCGGATCGTGATGTGGTTCCCGAAACTCTTGATGAGGGCGGCCTGTATCAATGGCGTCCTAGCGGCGAGCACCACGCGTTTAACCCCAAGTCGGTTCATATGCTGCAGCGCGCCTGTCGAGCCAACAGCTTTGAGCAATTTAAAAAATTCTCAGAGCTCGTTACTGACGAATCCAAACAGCTATGTACTTTAAGGGGGCTCTTAGAGCTTAAATCAGACTCAAAGCCCGTAGCGATTGACGAAGTAGAATCGGTTGAATCTATTTGCAAGCGTTTCAAGACGGGTGCAATGTCCTACGGTGCTATAAGCTCAGAGGCACATGAAAGTCTTGCAATAGCTATGAACAGGATTGGGGGAAAGAGTAATACCGGGGAAGGCGGGGAAGACGCTGCGCGAAATATTCCTGATCCTAACGGGGATTTAAGAAGAAGTTCAATCAAACAGGTTGCCTCGGGACGCTTTGGGGTTACGAGTGAATATCTTGTTAACGCTGAGGAGATACAGATAAAAATAGCTCAGGGCGCAAAACCCGGAGAAGGTGGTCAGCTCCCTGGTAAAAAGGTATATCCATGGATAGCAAAGGTCAGGCTTTCAACCCCGGGAGTGGGTTTAATATCGCCTCCCCCTCATCATGATATCTATTCAATTGAAGACCTGGCAGAACTTATTCATGATCTTAAAAATGCAAATCAAAAAGCTCGAATAAATGTAAAATTAGTGTCCGAAGTTGGTGTAGGCACAATTGCTGCAGGAGTGGCAAAGGGACACGCCGATGTGATCCTAATAAGTGGTCACGACGGAGGAACCGGGGCGTCACCTCAAAGCAGCATCCAGCATGCAGGGCTTCCATGGGAGCTCGGGCTTGCAGAAACCCACCAGACTCTACTAATTAATAATTTACGTAGCCGTGTAGTACTTGAGACTGACGGTCAAATGAAAACTGGACGCGATGTAGTTATCGCAGCGCTTTTAGGGGCCGAAGAGTATGGATTTTCAACTGCCCCATTGATAGTAATTGGCTGCATCATGATGCGTGTCTGTCATCTCGACACTTGTCCCGTCGGGGTTGCGACACAAAACCCGGAGCTGCGTAAAAAATTCACGGGTGACCCTAGTCATGTAGTTAATTTCATGCATTTTATCGCCCAAGAAATAAGAGAGATAATGGCTGAGCTTGGTTTTAGAACTATCAATGAGATGATAGGAAGAACTGACAAACTAGAAATGAGAAAAGTTGTTGATCACTGGAAAGCAAAAGACCTTGATCTTTCAGATGTGATTTATCAGCCGAATGTTCCAAGTAGCTACGGCAGATACTGTCAAATTGAGCAGGATCACGGGCTTGATGAAGCGCTCGATAATAAGGTCTTGCTCGATATATGTAGGCCGACTCTAGATAAAGGAGAACCGGTTGAGGCAATAGTACCTATTAGGAATATAGACCGGACCGTTGGAACAATTTTGGGCAGTGAGCTTACTAAGAAATACGGTTTAGATGGTCTGCCTGAAGAAACTGTGCGACTTCACTTTAACGGATCGGCTGGGCAGAGCTTTGGAGCTTTTGTCCCTAAATTCATGACATTAATACTAGAAGGTGATTCCAACGATTATATAGGTAAGGGTCTATCCGGTGGAAAGATCATCGTTTATCCGCCAAAAGCATCCACCTTTATTCCAGAGGAGAACATTATTGTAGGTAACGTTGCGTTTTACGGAGCTACCGGCGGGGAGTCTTATATAAGGGGCCTTGCTGGTGAGAGGTTCTGCGTAAGAAATAGTGGTGTTCGTACTGTAGTTGAGGGTGTTGGTGATCATGCTTGCGAATATATGACCGGTGGTCGTGTAGTGGTGATTGGAAGCACTGGAAGAAATTTTGCGGCTGGCATGTCTGGCGGAATTGCCTATGTTCTCAATGAAGATGGTGATTTCTCTATTCGTTGCAATCAAGACATGGTAGATCTGGAATCCCTAAACGCAGAAGATTCAGAAGAAGTTAAAAAGATGATACAACGCCATGTCGAATACACTGGGAGCGATAAAGGGAAAAAGGTGCTCGCCAATTGGAGCAGCAATGTTGATAAGTTCGTTAGAGTAATGCCAAAGGACTTTAAACGAATGCTACAAGCCATCCAAAGAGTTCAGGAAAAGGGTTTAAGCGGAGACGAAGCTCTTATGGCTGCTTTTGAGGAAAACAAGAGAGACCTTGCCCGCGTAAGCGGTAATTAGTTTCCCATCTTCAATTAAAAAACAGCAAAATGAATACTAACTTGGTAGTGATAGAGATTTGGAGGAAATGCAATGGGTGACCCCACTGGATTTATGCAATATCGTAGAGAACTAGAACCCGACCGTTCTCCATCTAAACGTATTAAAGACTGGAAAGAGTTTCACAAACATCTTCCTGATGACAAGTTAAAAGTGCAGGGTGCAAGATGTATGGATTGCGGAATCCCCTTTTGCCAGTCCGGGACAATATTAGAGGGTTTAACTTCAGGATGTCCGATAAATAACCTTATACCTGAATGGAACGACCTGGTTTTTAGAGGATTATGGAAAGAGGCGCTTGACCGCTTACATAAAACGAATAATTTCCCGGAGTTCACAGGTAGAGTCTGTCCTGCCCCTTGTGAGGGCTCGTGCGTATTGGGAATAAACGAACCAGCAGTAACTATCAAAAGTATAGAATGTACGATAATTGATAAAGGTTTTGAAGAAGGATGGGTTGTTCCTGAGCCTCCAGAGGTTAGAACGGGGAAAGAGGTAGCAGTTGTAGGATCGGGCCCTGCCGGGCTTGCCTGCGCCGCTCAGCTCAATAAGGCCGGTCACTTAGTAACTGTATTTGAAAGAGAAGATAGAATTGGCGGACTCCTTATGTACGGGATT
>DAOVUC010000256.1 GCA_030632765.1 Candidatus Dadabacteria bacterium | reverse complement strand
GATATTAACAATAGTAATAAGCAGTAGTCTCAGCAATTCGTTCTCCTTGGTGTAATTCTCCGGATTTATTCGCCGCTTTTACCGCTAAAGGGGTCATCGGGAGCTTTCTTTATAACTTTTGGGAGTGCCTTTTCATAAAACGGTTTTAAGATATCGAGCGGAATCGGGAATACTATTGTTGAGCTTTGTTTGCTGGACATCTCAGTTAAGGTCTGAAGATATCTTAGCTGGAGCGCCATAGGACTCTGGGCGAGGATATCAGAAGCTTCGGTTAATTTTGTCGCAGCCTGGAATTCACCTTCGGCGTTTATAATCTTGGCCCTTCTCTCTCTTTCCGCTTCCGCTTGCCGTGCCATGATCTGCTTCATGTCCTCTGGAAGGTCAACATACTTTAATTCGACCAATGTAACTTTTATTCCCCAGGCGTCTGTTTGTTTGTCGAGAACATCCTGAAGTTTAAGATTAAGTTTCTCTCTTTCTGCAAGCAGCTCATCAAGCTCTACCTGTCCCAAGACACTTCTTAGAGTAGTCTGAGATAATTGAGATGTTGCATAGAGATAATTTTCTACATGTATGATCGCTTTTATTGGGTCTACAACGCGGAAATAAACAACAGCGTTAACTTTTACAGAAACATTGTCTCTGGTAATAACATCCTGAGGAGGAACATCCATTGTAATAAGTCTGAGACTAATTTTGGTCATTTTATCGACCATAGGGATGATCCATTTAAACCCCGGGCCTTTTAAGTTGACTATTCTTCCCAGCCTGAATACCACACCCCTCTCGTATTCGTTTAATATTCTAATTCCTGATAAAATGAAAAGCGCAATTATTCCAACAAATATGATTACAGGTGAAAACATTATGCTGTCTCCTTGTGTTTTTAATTTAAGACTTTTTGTACTTTTAGTTTGAAGCCTTTTTTAGATTCTACAACCTTTATTTTATCGCCGGAGCTAATTGGCTCATCGCTAACAGCGTCCCAGTATTCGCCCATCACATATATTTTGCCGTCCTCCCCAATGTCTGATGCGGCTACTCCTTCTTCCCCTATTATACCTTCCATGCCCGCGAGCGGTTTTAATTTCTGAGCCTTTACTAAATAAAAGAGAATATAACCAAAAAAGAGAACGATAGCGGCTATTGAAGCAAATACAACCCCGTACCCTACCCTGACATCAGAATCGGGAGTATCAAAAAGAAGTAGCGCTCACCGGCCAACACTACAACCTCCCCGAAAGTTTTACTGCCCTGTGGTTGGGATATATACCTCGGCAATAAATAGACCTACTGCCAGCAGTAATAAAACAACACCGGCGTAATTAAACGGCAATATCTGAAATGATACAAATCCCATCATTAAGCACACTACCCCCGCTACTCCGGGAAAAATTAGACCGGGGTTATAGAACTCAAGAAGCAGTCCCAGGGAGCCGAGCGATAATAAAAGAAAAGCGATATCAGGGGTGCTTAAAATATTTATTAATTTCTGTTTTGCGCTCATCTCTACTCTTACTATCGTAGCTCCGCTAGTAAGAAGTGTTCTCTCCCCCTGAGGGAGTTTTACTTTCATGCCGTTAATTTGAGTTTGAAGATCGTGCAAGCTTGGAGATATTAAATCGATAACTTTCATCTCAAGGGCATCTGTAGCGGTGATTGAAGCGCTCTCTCTGACTGCGTCAATTGCCCACTCTACATTGCGCCCTCTGTGCTCGGCGATACTTTCAATGAATGAGGACGCATAGTTTTCAATTTTTTCACTCATTATATCTTGGTCAGTTCTTTCTTCAGATTCACTTTCCTTTTTTCCTGTCAGGTCTTTTGTAGGGTTCTTTTCTTTCTTTTCAGGTTGTTTACCACCAGGGCTAAGAGATACAGGGTGGGCAGCTCCGATGCTGGTACCGGGAGCCATGGCAGCGATGTTGGCGGATAATGTAATGAATACGCCTGCGGAGGTTGCTGAGGCGCCGCTTGGAGATACGTATACAACAACAGGGGTAGGAGAGTTAAGTAAAAGCTTTACAATGTCCTTTGTGGAAGAAAGTAGCCCTCCGGGAGTGTCTAAGAGAATGATTAGTGCCTCGGCTGATATTATTTCGGCCTCTTTAAGCCCTGTCCTTATATAGTCTAGTGTTGCGGGATTAATGGTTCCGTTTATTTCAATTACTACTATTTCATTCGATAGTGCATTATCTTCAACATTAGTCTCTGTAGCGGGAGTTTTTACTCCATGTTCATCCTTTGTGTCTGCGTAGCTTAGATAAAAGCCTAAGAATGAACAGAGTATCAATAGAAATGATAGAACTCGTAACATTACGGTCACCCCACTAGAAGTTTAGCTCTACCGGTAACAATTGGCAAGCTGTTTGAGTGGCACTATATCTTTTCATATCAAAATCTTTTCATATCAACATAAAAGCATGAAGTGATCTTGTAATTATTTAAGCTCCGATTATAATTTCCCCCCATGGCTACGAAAATCAAATATACTGAAAAAGAACTTAAACAACCCGATGAATTTAATAAAACAGTTGCTCGGGTGATTGACTTTACTGCTGACCATTCAAAAAAAATTCTTATCGGTTTGGCTGTTATAATCGCGCTTCTCGTTGGCGGATATTTTGTAAATTCCAACTCTCAGAAAAATGAGCTTGAAGCTAATAATATGTTTGACAATGCACTTGCGTTGTTTGATGTGGGCGACTCCCAAGGGGCGTTGAAAGGATTTTTAGATACTGCTGAACAATATCCCGGTGAAGGAATATCAAACATAGCGTTATACTATGCGGCAATTATTAATTTTAATGATGGCAACTACAATGAGTCTGTCAATTTATTAAACCGCTTTGAATCAAATGAGGTAAACGAGCCTATGTTAGTTGAATCAGCGATATTAACTCAGGGGCTTGCTTATTTTAATCAAAATGAATGGAATAAAGCTATAGATTACCTATCTAAAATAAATGACCCGGCGAGTCCTTATGAAAGGCAAGCAAAGCTTCATATTGCTTTATCGTATGAACAATTAGGTGATGCAGACCGTGCAAAATCTATTTATGATCAAATTTACCAAAATCAAGTAGGCTCGAGTCCCGGTTTATCTTCTGTAAGCCAGACACCAACTAGTAGATAAATTTTTTTGATTCAGTATGGATGTATGGATAG
>DAOVUC010000099.1 GCA_030632765.1 Candidatus Dadabacteria bacterium | reverse complement strand
ATTTAAGGATTTCTATATTGACGCCGTCTATTTTGAGAAGATTTTTCCTAGGATAGGACAGTTTAAGGTTCCTTTTAACAGAGAACAGTTAAGCTCGGGATCGGCTCTACTACTAGTTGAGCGTTCTATTGTAAATACAGAGTTTTCATTAGGCAGGAAGCTTGGCGGCGCTCTGTACGGTATTTTAGGTAATCATGTAGCTTATGGTGCAGCTGTGTTTACCTCTCCCGCGACAGATGATACGGCAGATGCGTCGTCTGTAGATTCCGAAACGTTTGCCGGAAGGCTCCAGTTAAATTTTGGAGGAACATTAGAATACAGTAATGGAGGTTTCCCCACTGGCGGAGACTATGCGCTTGTGCCGGACTTTACGAAAGTGCCGGTATTTGTTTTTGGAACGGCTGTAGTCTACTTACCTAGTTTGAGTGTTAAAGAAAACGAAGGTGATTCGGGAGCATTAATCGAAAGATTTATCGAATTGGACATATCTAAAGGCAATGTGGTATCGATTACAGGGGACGCAGCGTATAAGCTTCCGATGTTTAACGTTGAAGCAGCTTACCTCGGCAGGTGGATAGAACCTGAAATTGGCGGCGGGGGAACCGTATACGATCAGGGACTGCGTATTCAAACCGGATTGTTCTTGGTGCCTGATACAATAGAGATGGCAGGAAGGTGGGCTTATATATTTTATGATACCTCCCCTGGGGTAGCCGAAGTTGGGGAGGCTCTAAGAGATACCAGTTCGGAGCTAACGACCGGGATTAATTACTACATATCAAAAAGCAACAAATGGAAGCTTCAGCTAAGCTATTCGTTTTTTAACAATACGTTTACCCAAGGGGCCCCGGATACGGATCAAAAAGGGCTAAGAATACAGTTCCAAGCCCTCTTTTAAGATTCAAATCTGACAAAAGAACAAAGTGATTTAATCTCTAAATGGGATGTAGTGGAAGCAAGGAGCAGAGCAAGCTCTCACACGGCTAAAGAGTTTATAGATAAGCTGCTCAGACAAATGCCGTTTAAAGTGAAAGCAATACAGGTGGACGGGGGCAGTGAGTTTTACTCTGAGTTCGAGAGGGAATGCGAGCGCAGAGCAATCAGATTGTTTGTCTTACCTCCGAGGAGTCCTAAGCTAAACAGTCCTTGACAAAAGGCGAGCAGTATAATTAAAATAGAGTTAACAATAATTGCCGTTTTTTGAAGTTGTTCTATAACATAGGATAACTTCCCGTAAGTGGTTGTCGTAGTTAATAAGAGTTCTATCAAAACCCAAAACAGATGGGGGCTAGGAAACCGATATAGAAAAAGTCAAAGCTTAACAAGAATCGGTTTCTATAATTAATGATTGGAATCTTGTTGGTAGACCGTCATCATGTCAATGGTAAAAAGTTATAATAGTGCTTTAGATTTCGGGTTAATCGGTTAATAACGGCATACCTATATACTATGAATACTCAACTCTACTTCCGACTTAGGATGTATTTCAAAAAGTATCCAATTATAGCAATTATGGTTCCGCTTGTCTTTTGCGGGGTTTTTCTTATTACCGGATGCGCAAGTGTGAAGAGAAACCCGCTGCCGGAAGATCGGTTCTCGGAAGCTGAAGTCCTTAATACAAAAGGGATTCGTACTTTCGGCGGAAAGCTGGACGCTCGATTTCAGGAGGACCTTGCGTTATCGGCGAAACAACAACTTGATAGATTACGGAAAGAACCGGGCTCAAGGATTGACAATAGCGCATTGCTATTATCAGGCGGCGGTGCCTATGGGTCATTCAGCGCAGGATTTTTAAACGGCTGGAGCAGTTCGGGAAAGAGACCTGAATTTAAATTGGTTACCGGAATCAGCACTGGAGCGCTCATAGCTCCTCTGGCATTTGTAGGAACGGAATATGATGGAGTGTTAAAAAAAATGTATACCGGAATATCGACGCAAGACGTTGCAAAAATAAGGGGAATATCGACTCTGTGGAACGATTCTCTATTAGATCCGTCCCCTTTGATGGGAATACTCGAGACCTTCATAAATGAAGAGTTTATTGATAAAGTGGCTCAAGCCCACAATGACGGGAGGAGATTATATATAGGAACGACGAACTTGGATGCTCAAAGACTGGTTATATGGAATATGGGCGCGCTCGCGAATATTGACGATCCCAGAACACCCGAGCTTTTTCGAAAGATTATGCTTGCATCCTCTTCGATACCGATCGTTTTTCCGCCCGTAATGATAGAGGTTAAATCAGATGGGATTGAATACGATGAGATGCATGTAGACGGAGGGGTCATTACTCAGGTCTTTTTTCACCTTGCCATAGTGGACATTGAAGAGATCAGAAGGGAATTTGTGGATGGTTCTATTCCCATGGAAAGAGGGAGAGTATTTATCATAAGGAATGGAACTATTTTGCCTATAGCCGAGCAAATCGACAGGAACCTTATGAATATCGCAGAGCGCTCCATGTCCACTATGACAAAAGCTTCTGCTATAAACGACTTTAGGCGAATTTATATGTTATCCAAAAGGGCAGGTTTAGAATTTAATTACGTAGGAATTCCAGAGGACTTTGAATTTACCGCGACAGAAGCATTCGATCGTCTAGAGATGATCGATTTATATTATTTGGGCTATAAAATCGGCTCTTCTTCAAACAAATGGAAGCATAACGTTCCCGGTGTGAGGCAATGATTATTACGCTAATATCTGCAATCCTGAATTCGAAGAAGGAGAAAAGCGTTTGTAACTAAGTATTAGCAAGTGATAAGATATGAATATAGGCTATTGGCAATCAATAAATATTTTTTTAAGGGAGTGATTTAAATATTTTGAATGGGATTATTCATTATAATCAGTTAAGACTATTATTGGGTTTTAATAAATCAAAATGAACGTATAACAAAAGGAGGTAGTAATTATGAATTCCAGGATATTCATGTCTTTATACATATTGGTTGTATTATTTGTGTTTGCTCTTGGCTGTGCCAAGACTCACGATACGGGCAAAACCGAACCCAAAGGTTTTATTTCAGATGTTTCAATGCTTGAGGAAGACCCTGAAGGTAAGGTAACACTCGTATATATTAACGAGAATGTGGATTTCGCTTCCTACGATAAGGTATGGTTAGAAACTATCACCATTTATGTATTTGAGGGGTCCAAACTTGCTGATATGCCTGTAGAAAAGCTGAATAAACTTATTGCTTATATGCGGGTAGCATTAGAACGGGAGCTGGGAAAGAACAATCAAATAGTAGATGAAGCAGGTCCTGGGGTTATACAATTTAGGTTCGCCTTAACGGAAGTTTCAGGCTCAAATGTTCTTCTAGATACGGTAACAACTGTGTATCCTCCTGCGCGGGCATTCAGTGAGTTGAAAAGATTTGTAACCGGGAAACATACGGCAGTCGGACAGGCGGCATTTGAAGCGGAAGCATTGGATGCCGAAACGGGGGAAAGACTCGCAGCAGCGATGGGTGTAAGAGCCGGTGGCAAGACACTGAAAACAGACTTTAGTAAGTACAGGGACGTTGAAGCCGCTGTTGATACTTGGGCCGTAACTGTTAGTGAAAGATTTGAGAGATTGAAACAGAAAAGCGCAGGGGCAGGTCAGTCTTAACCGAACCTTTGCTCACTATATGTAGAATTAAGCTAGTAAAATTTTAACATAAAAGAGAGTGAGCAATGAAACGTAGAAGATAGGCTGGGGTATTTGAGAGTTCAACTTAAACCTGTTTTAGGCAAGGACATTTGGCGGATTGCTATAAGGTATATCGGAATCAATTAATAATCATTCTCATAAAAACAAGTGATAGTGCTATTAACACAAAGAAAATACCGCCGAGTATGCATAAAATTATATTTTTACTCCGATATCTAAGTGTTATATATCCATAAGAAAATAATAGTGACATAATAATAATTATTGTGATTTTGTATGCGGCGTATATATCGATGATACCAATCCAGGAAATTATAAATACTACAATTACAGGAAAAAGCTCAATACCACTATAGGTTATTAGCTCCTTCAAATACGAAATTCTTTCTTGACGTTCTAATGATCGTCTTTCTTCAATAGACTGACCAACCATTTGTGAAAAAGCTCGAAGAGAATTTATGCATAAAACTGTCCATGAAATAATAATTATACTCTTAATCGGTCCCGGTGGATTTTCTCGTAAAACTAAAAGAAGAACTAAAATTATAACCGATGCTGTAATAGCACTGATTACATAGGGCTGTGAAAGAAAAATAGAAGCGATATTTTTTTTAATCCTATCGAACCAATTGTATAGCATGTTAGAATTCGCTTAACTACAAGATCCCGAGATTGTTCTAATTTATTAATTCCGCTATAGTTTAGATGGCTGAAATGTATAAATATACTGCGCCCCATTAAGAATCTAGTAGAATTAAGTTGGTAAATAACAGAGAGCAGGAGTTCGAAGTGTATCAACTATCCCGAGCCAAAATTCCTAACCTGCTGTCAAAACCAGTAATTCTATGCGGGCGGAGACACGATTTTGTATACTACAGAATTCCCGCTGTAAAACGGCTGATAGTAACCTCCCGCAAAAAGAAAATAAGTCTGGCCGCCAACATCTGTTTTCTGTGCGCCTTCGGGCAGGTCATTCACCATCGCTCCCACAGGAGGCTCAACGACTTTATAGCCATCAGACTGACTTTGATAGTAAGCCCCGCCGCAGTCTCGGTATTCGGTACTTCCTACGTTTACTGCTGTGCAGCTTGAGGGAAGCTCTGTTACAACTGCTCCTTGCGGAGGAGGAATTACAACATATTGATCATCTTTGGGAGCGTAGTAAACGCCGTCTGAATAATAGAAAGTATCTCCTTCAACTATTACGGTTGAAGAGTTTTGAGGAATGGATGCAATTGCAGCTCCTATAACGATTCCGCTGACAAATGCCCAGCCTGAGTAGTAACCGCCCCATGAATTCCAGTATCCGCCGTAATATCTGTTGTTGTACCTACTCCCATAATAATTATTGTTTATCTTAATGTTATTGTTGTTAAAATTGTTGTTGTTTCCAGGCCTGTTGCCAGGATTATTGTTGCCAGGTCTGTTTCCGGGTTTGTTTCCAGGATTATTGTTGCCGGGCCTGTTCCCCGGATTATTAGGTCTGTTAGCTGGCTGTGAGGGTTTTTGAGCCGGTCTGGTTTGCCCAACGTTAGACTTCGGTCTTTGGCTGCTCTGCTTGCCGCGATTTCCTGAGGAATGTCCCGAATACTTTACGCTTCCTCCACCACCGTTACCGAATCCACCACCACCTCCGCGGTTCATACTATGGCCGCCGCCTCTACCGCCGTGTCCTCCCCCTCTACCTCCGCCACCCCTTCTGGCCAAGGCGTCGCTCGTAACTATAAGCATTATCGCTAGTAGTAAGAATGCGGTTAATATTCTGTGGTATTGCGTTTTGTTTTTAATATTGGTTTTCATTTAGCATCTCCCTTTTGTTTCTTGAAGTTTATAAAATCAATCTTTACCGCATCTTTGGGAAGATTGGCTTTAAAAACAGAGTCAGAAAGATCCGGACTCGTGTTCCAGTTCGAAAATATCGCTTGGTACTGAGGTGCTCCCTCAAGCTCTTTGTAATTAATAACGAACTTGTATAGAAGGGCGGGGTCATCGTTTGAAATCCATATCTGCCAATCCACGTACTTCCCTATGAAAGCAAGGTGTGTGCACTCCTCTCCTCTGACACGACTATCGCCCACAACTATTCCTTCCTCAGTAGTTTCCATAAAAGAATCGTATGGGTCAGAGTTTAGTATATCGGCGAGCGCGAGTGAAAAGTTGTAATTCGTCATCAGAAAGTCCATTGTCTTGTCAATTGTGTCAGGGGTCTCGAGCTGTCCATAATAATTCTTGTTTTTACTATAAATTGTAATCTGATTGCCGTTGTACCATACCTCTCTTGTGCCGCTGTCCCCAATGTATTTCACGTAAACATGGTTAGGTCTCTTTACAGATGTCTTCATAGTAGCACCAATCTGTATCGTTTGTCCCGAGGCTAGAATATTGTCATTCGTAATTTCCGAATCAAAGGTGAACTCTTTTAGTGAGATCAGCGCATCTGACATTTCTTTTAGCACTTCAAGAGCTTCTGAGTCTATTGTTGTTTGAGATGTATCTCCGGTTCCTGTATCTCCCTCTTCCTGTGCTTGTGCTACTTGGGTCTGCTCAGTGAGGGGTATAAAGGCGGAGCATAGGATAAATAATGTGATTATGAGGGTATTTCGAGTTCCTACCATTTTAACCTCCGATGAAATTTAGAAATTGATCTTGTATATTTTAAATGAAATCCACATAAATTACACATCAAATTTCAAGTACATGTAAGTTGGTGGTAATTGAGTCAAGTGAGCCTATAACGTATTGAGATAAATCCAAATATATAATACAATAAAATAGGGTTAGGTAACTCTAAACAATCAAATTTCTATGGAGGTCATTATGTCTGATATCGAAGT
>DAOVUC010000135.1 GCA_030632765.1 Candidatus Dadabacteria bacterium | reverse complement strand
GATGTTCATATCCCTTATTGTCGCAATTGTGATTTATGTGCTGTTTATGCTGGTCATCACAGTGGCGGCGGTGGGCCCGGGGGAGTCTATTTCCGAGGCAGGTGCAGCTCAGCCCGAATCAATAGCGTTGTTTGCTGCGGAAGTTTATATGGGGGAATTTGGCTTCTGGCTGGTAATTGTCGCTGGTATTCTCTCGATGCTCTCAGCACTCTATGCAAACTTGCTGGGTGCGTCCCACATTGCTTTTAGTATGGCAAGGGATAGAACTCTTCCCCGTGAGCTGGGTCAGATAGATAAAGATTGGGGGACCCCGGTAAAGGCAGTTATCGTCACAGCCGCAGTATTAGTTTTAACCATTATAATCATACCGGACGTAGCAGTGGCGGGTGCCGCGGCTAGTTTGATATTCCTGATTTCTTTTGCCATAGCTCACTGGATAAGCATACTCTCACGCTTAAGGAGCAAACCGGAAGACCTGCCGTTTAAGACCCCGTTTTTTCCATTGGTCCCTGTGCTTGGGATATTGACTTGCGTTAGTCTTGCGGTATTTCAGGGAATTAAAGTTCCGCTTGCTGGAGTAATCACCCTTGTTTGGCTAGGGTTAGGGGGGATTCTCTACTATATACTCTTTGGGAGACGGGCAAGGGTCGTCGACGCGTCTGCCGAGGGATACGATCCCCGCCTGGTAAGCCTAAGGGGCAGAAGCCCTCTTGTGCTGGTGCCGATTGTTAATCCTTCTCATGCGGCTCCAATGGTAGCTGTCGCAAGCGCTCTTGCGCCCCCAATTACTGGAAGGGTTCTATTGCTTTCAGTGGTGAGAACTCCCCAGGACTGGGATCCGGAAACGCATCCTGAAAAATTAAATAACGCTCAAAGAGTTTTAAAAGAGGCATTATCCGCCTCCTTTGGGTTGGGTCTTAAACCCGAGGCTCTCACTACGGTTGCCTCTGAGCCATGGGATGAGATTATACGTGTGTCCCATGCTTACAGCTGCGAGAGTCTTCTCTTGGGGCTTACAAATCTAAATGAGAAATCAGAAGAGAGGATAGAATACGTGATGAACCACGTTGACTCCGACGTGGTGGTGCTCAGGACTACTCATATGTGGCGGCTGGCGGAAGTTAAAAACATACTCGTTCCCGTAAGGGGTTCGGGAGCTCAGGATGAGCTATTGGCAAGGCTCTTGGGGAGCATTTGCCGAGCTACAAATTCTGAGGTCACCTATCTAAAGGTTTTGCCCGAAGACGCAACGTGGCAGAAGACCGATAAAGCGCGAAAAGCTCTTTTTCAGATTGCTGAGGACCAGGTGCCTCACGGGCAATTTAAAGTGATGGTTGTTAAGAATAATAACGTTTCAGAAGAAATAATCTCTCACGCTGAGAATAGCGATCTAATGATAGTAAGACTTCAACGCTTTAGCAGAAGACAAAAAGAGTTTGGTAAGCTCCCGCTCTACATAGCACAAGAGACGAATTGCCCCTTGCTTATGATTAGCAGGAAGCGTTGATCAATATTGACACCGATTCAAGTTTAATATAATGTGGCAATATAAGGAGGGTTACCAATTATGACATCACCTATGGGTACACCAGCTTATAATCCGCTGGAAAAACCGCTTACGGTAGGCGACTGGATAATAACTCTTATAATTCTTTCTATTCCTTTGGTAGGCTTGATATTCTTGCTGTACTGGGCGTTATCGAGCACCTCCAATGTAAACAGAAAGAACTTCTGTATAGCATATATTGTTATAGCCCTTATCTTCATTGCTATATTTGCGGCTCTTTTGTTCATGGGCGTATTGGCCGGAATGATGAATAATCTCACTCCAGCTTAAACAGATTATTTCATTTGTTCTGACATTTTTCCTGTATTTAGGTACGCTCATCCCATATGGATAATCAAGCGGAATCGAGTTTTTTCAGAATACTCCCGCTATACATCGTAATTTTTATAGGCTTTGTGGGATACAGTCTCACGATCACTATTTTAACACCCCTGATTCTAGAGGGCAGTGATACTTTGCTTGGATCGCTGCCGTTTACTGCTGACCCTACAATAATACTCGGCGTTGTACTTGCCATTTATCCCGTCGGTCAGTTCTTCGGGGCTCCTGTAATGGGCGCTTTGTCAGATCGGTTCGGAAGAAAACCGGTTCTCCTAATTTCATTAATAATTACAACGATCTGCTTTGGAGGACTTGGGTACGCTATACAAGCCCAAAACTTGTCTATGTTCATTGTTGTATCTTTGATTATGGGGCTTGCAGAGGCTAATATCGCCACCGCTCAGAGCGCTGTTGCAGATGTAACAACTGAGGAAAACAGAACTAGAATGTTTGCCTATATTAATCTTAGCGCGAGTGGCGCATTCGTAATAGGCCCTCTAATAGGAGGAGTGCTTGCCGACCCTGATCTTGTTCCATGGTTCAATAATTCAACCCCATATTGGGCAGTGTTTATTCTTTTAATTTTGACAGTCTTTTTTACTTTAATAGCATTTAAAGAAACCAGGCCAAAGGAGAAAAGAACCCCACTCAGTTATGGCGAAGCATTTACCAATATGCTTACCATATTTAACCCCGGCAGATTAAGGGTTATATATCTGGTGAACTTTCTCATTTATTTAGCAATATTTGGATTCTTCAGGGCGTTCCCGATGTATCTGGTTGAGCATTTCGATATGGACGTGACCGAGCTTGCAAAATACATTGCATGGAACGCTGTGCCTGTTGTAATAGGAAGCTTGTTGCTGACCGGTTACCTCGCAAAGATGCATTCAGCAAGGGCAATAGCCATTTACTCGACTTTCCTCTTTGGTCTGTTCTGCCTTTTCGTAATCATACCGCAATCAGAATTTATGCTCTACACATCGCTCTTTTTGCCAGGCCTGGCACTTGCGGTTGCGCTACCGGCGTCTGCAACTATGATATCTCTTGCAGCCAGGGAAGATACACAGGGCAGGGCGCTCGGCAATAACCTGTCATTAGAAGTAGGAGCTGAGGTGCTCTCAGGTTTGGCAGCGGGATTTTTGGCCGCATATCTATTAGAACTTCCCATGTTTGCCATATGCGGGGTTGCGGTTTTGGCCTCCGGGATTCTATTTTTTTCTGATGGTGGGAAAATAAAATCCTCTTGAGTAGGCGAGAAATAAGACTGTATTGATCCAGATTGCTATTTCTCACAAATTGATCTTATAGTGCGTGCTGCGGCCACGCCTCATGAAAATTCAATTTCAAGCAGATATTACGCTATCATGTTCTATATTAAGATAGTAGCGCGTATGTTTTAGCTGTCCGGTTTTATTTAATGCACCCTTGTTTACTAAATCTTTCAAGTCCCTGGTTGCTGTGGCACGAGATGTATTTGTTATGCGTGTGTAATTTTCAGCGCTTAAGCCGCCTTTAAATCCTTCTACGCCTTCTCGGAACATGCGCTCAATAACCTTTTCCTGTCTTTCATTGAGGGTTGTTTTTAAGCGATCATAGAATTTAGCTTTCTCAATGAGAAAGTTTATCAAGCTTTGCGTGTAATTCTGTGCATCAAGAATAGTTTTTGCAAAATAAATGAGCCAGTCTGTTATCTCCTGGTCTTTGTTGTTTAGTTCCAGCGCTCTATAATAATCTTTCCTATGCTTTTCGATCATATAAGATAATGAGATCAGCGTGGGATGTCCTAAGCTCATCGAAAGTGATTTTTCTGCGATTGCGCGCCCTATTCTGCCGTTTCCGTCTTCAAAGGGGTGAATAGAAATAAAATACAAATGGGCAATTCCCGCATGGGTTAATGTCCCTATTCTTCGCTTTGCCTTAAACCATTTTATAAATTGTTCCATTTCCGCCTTCATTTTTGTAGATGGCGGCGCTTCAAAATGTACTTTCGGTTCGTGATATTCCCCGGAAACGACTTGCATAGGCTCTTTGTGTGTTCGGTACCGTCCTATGTTTTCTAAATCTCTTCGGCCATTCATCAGCATGTCATGCCAGGAAAAGAGCATTTTATTAGACAGGGGCGCAGCATAAGTTTTGTAAAGACTGACCATCATTTCTGCTATTCCCTGCTCTTCGGGCGGAATATTCCGGTATGATGTATTCAGTCCGAAATTTCGGAGAATAGACGATTGAACTGAATCTCTATCTAAAAACTCTCCTTCTATAGCAGAAGTTTTAACAGCTTCGTCGGAGATGATTTCAACAGTTAATGAGCTTTTTTCATCATCTGAAAAGTGTTTGAGGGTGCCAATCATTATCCCTGCTTTATGCAGGAACTGTGCCTCCAAATCAGATAATTCATCTTCTTTGTAGTTGAAAACAGGCCAGTTTTTCTGTTGCCAATTCCATGTCATGGGCTGATTACCTCACTTCTATAGCTCATTATAACATAGAAATATGAGTTATAGAAGTGCTTTTTATAGCTCACAATACAAACGTCATAAGCTTAAAAAGTTTCTATGTTATTGAAATGAAAAGATATATCCCTAAATTGTCTTTTTTGTATCCAACATGATTACGCACCGCATGAGTTATATAAGTCCGTTTTATAACTCATCAGCGCAGGCAGAATTGCCATCCTTTCCTCTTCCTGTCTATGCCGATAAAAAGTGTATGTATATATGTTGACAAATGCAAATAATATGTAAACCCTTAGGTTGACGAATGCAGATAATATGTAAACTTCTAGGTTGACAAATGCAGATAATATGTAAACCTCTAGGTTGACAAATAAATATCAACTGTCAACTTAAAGGTTTATAATGAAAGGAATAGGGGTTTACCATGAATATTGTAAAGAAGATTGCAAGTGAGCAATATAAATACCTTGTTAATAAGGTTGCCAAGCAGATGCGGACAATCCAGCTTCCAAAGCAAGGCTGGTTATCTACAACCCGAAATGCTCTTGGTATGTCTGTAGCACAGCTTGCCGGGCGTATGAGTGTCACACGACAAGACATCTCCAAGATTGAAAGGAATGAACTGTCAGGAGGTGTTACACTTAAAACCATGCAGACCATGGCGGAAGGTATGGGGTGCCATTTTGTCTATGCTATCGTACCAAAAAATAGAGTGGAAGACATCCTGGCAGAGCGCGCCAAAATAAGGGCAACGCGTATAGTGAAAGCGGCCAACAAGCACATGGCGCTGGAAGGTCAAGCTCTCTCGGAACAGCAAATTGCTAGTGAGATCGAACGGTTACAAAACGAATTGTTGAAAGAAATGCCCCCTGATTTTTGGAAAGATGAGGTATAGACATTATTAAATATCCCTTAGGTGCCACACCGCTAGACACTGATGAATTAGACGGATTGAAGCACAAACACATCACAACAAGGGAAGAGCTGGATCATTTGGAGATTTTTGT